>VXPE01000041.1:0-27576 GCA_009839745.1 Candidatus Poribacteria bacterium | reverse complement strand
TAAGGAATTCCTTTGAGAAGAAAACGCACGCAGTGAACGGATATCTTCTCTAATCCCCACCGGTCCGACAACAAGTTGAGATGACTTAGGTATCCAAATGCGGTCATTAACTCCCGCAGAACTTGGATTTTCTACTTGTCTTTGGAAGTCCGGCCAGTAGTAAGCTCCTATTTCTGAATGCGCGATAACTACATCGGCTTCTGATAAGGAATTCCTTTGAGAAGAAAACGCACGCAGTGAACGGATATCTTCTCTAATCTCCGCCGGCCCGACAACAAGTTGAGATGATTTAGGTTCTGAAAATATAGTACTGGTTTCTGTCTGAACCGAATTTTCTATTTGTCTTTGGAGGTCTCGCCAGTAATAAGTTCCGATTTCTCGATATGAGAGGACTATGTCTACATCCGATAGTGGGTTCGTAGAAGTACAAAGCAAATATGAACCGCGAATGTATCCCTTAATCTCTGATGTTCCGCCAATAAACTGAGGTAATTCAGGTTCTGGAAAGATAGCATCGGCTTCCGGATGACTTGGGTTCACTATATGAGATCGAAAACCATCCGAGTAGTGATTTTCGGCAAATTCTGCCCCTTGTGCCGTTGGATCAACGGAGTGAGGCCATTTGGATATTCCAAAGGATGTATTGATCCGTTTATGACTCAGATTTTCCCATGGCTCCCCGTAGGGTATCAGTGATGCTCCACTCGAAGATATTCCGCTCAAGTTCTTTGAATAAGTCGCACTTTGTGAAAACCTCATCTATTACTCCTACATTACGTTCATAAAAACAATCTATGTCAATTATATACGATCTCTCATTAGTGACCTGCCTGTGTCCAAACCCTCCCGACACCTGAGATAAGGTATGAGTCACAGTCGCTCTTATTTCATTGTCATCGAATTGAGACATCGTCTGCAGACTCAAAACATCGCCTGCCATAGGGGTCGCCAATACCGGAAAAATATGTTCAGGGATAAAAGACTCAATATCCACTTGTTGTAAATGGGAAAGAAAGGTTTTATTTGCCATATTTCGGTACATGAGACCAATACGAGTAAAGTAGGAAGGTCTGTAGATTTTATGGAATATTCGCAAAACCTTTTCTAATTTTTCTTTAAATTCGCTATAACTGCTGTAATTTCGATGACAACCTAACGACATAAAATCCTGAGCTAAAGTAACTTCCCAGTCTCTTTGTTCAGTCAGGAAATGGAATAGCCTACCTACATCTAATGCTTGATTAGGTATTATACCAGGCAGAATGGGTGGTACACTATGGTTAATTTCCGTGTATCCTTCTGTTCTCATCGCATCCTGAAAAGCAATAGGGGGCTCGTGCTGGATTCTCATGATTTCGGGGAAGCGAGCCTGAAAAACGACGTGAAATAGGATATTATGTTTATATTGAACAGGTTCATAGTTCTGAAAGTGCATATTGCATACAACCTCCATAGACTTAGGAAGTATTTTAATATATTATAGAAAAAAAATCAAGGAATTCCTATACGTGTTTTGCCTCCGGCGTGAAGATTTTGTTGAGATAGCCATCCGTTGGCATATTAGGATAGAGTCTATAACAAAGGCAGTTTCCAGAAGGCTATAGACAAGGGCTTTAGGGAAGGGACAAGGTTAGAAACCTCGCTAACGGAAAGGGGATAATACGCAGAAGACTGACCGCTGACAGCCGAGTGCTGATAGCCATTAAGAAACCGCACCTACCGTTGTTGGGGAAAGGGGTCATTGGACCATAATCAGTACCGGTTCGACTTCGAGGGTCTCTTGAATGCGTTGCTTCAACTCCATGGACTCAGCCCGCGTGCTGAATTCACCGATTGTCACACGATGCAGCGTTTTTCCGTCAACAGTAGCGACCCGGAGAGCGATTTCCTCATTCGGATTCTGCAATTGTAATTTTTCTTGTAGGGCTTCGGCATTGTAAAGTTCTACAAATGAACCCACCATAAGTGTCATCCTACTGGATACCGACGCTCTTTTTATCTGATTGTTCGTCCCAAACTGTAACGTCGCCTGCTCCATGCTCCGATTGCCAGCAATGTCCTGAACATGTAACCTACCGGTGTAAACTACATTCGGATCCACTTGGACTTTGCTCAAAGCGACTTCGGCAGGCGGCGAACCCTTGCCCTCTGCCTGCTCAATCAGCGCGTTTTTCGTGTCGAACAGCTCAAATTTCCACTGCACGAGCGGATTGATGTCCCACGTTTTCACACCGACGGTTGTCGGTGTTTTCGCGAAAAGCTCCACTGTCGTTGGAATGAGGTCCACAGTCACTGTCCCGGTATCCACGAAATGTAACGTGCCTTGTGAGTTAAGAACGTGGAGCCGAACCTCGTAATTTCCGTCAGGCACTAAGTTACCGGTATCAGCGAACCCATTCCAGACGACACCATCCGTTGGCACACCTGTCCCAGATTTTTCCCAAATATTTTCGGTGTATTCATCAAGTATGTTCAACTGCCATCGTAGCGGTGCAGTGCCGTCTTCTCCGAGACGCAAACGGAATGTGGTGCTATCCGACACACCATCGCCATTCGGTGAAATTGCGGGTTCCGAGAGATCCAAGTCTCCATCAAGTGTTTCAGGGTCTATTTCAAATGTCTCCGGCATTAAAATCGGGGCAGTGTCATCGGTATCTAACGGTTCGGTGCGGGTTGCCACCGATACGGGTACCCTGTCGTCTCCACCCCACCGTAACGTTGCCGAGATCCAATGTACACCTTGTTCCAATTCACTGCCGCTCACATAGGCATAATCGAGTTGTCCTGAGGAATTTCGGAAACTCAGTCCGCGTGCCAACTCACCACTCCAGAATCTTTCAGAAGCGGTCAAAGCCGTATAACCGAAGCGCAGCCCGACGTGTCCATCAATGAACCAATGTTCTGCCCCGAAGTGCAATCGGAGTCGTTCTCCCCAGTTGACCTCGTTCTGACCTCGGACGGCGAGGTCCGCGGAGAAAAGTGTGTTTCCGCCTGCCTCATAAGCTGTTCCGAAGCGTGCGGCTAAAGGCGCGCTCTCAAGAAGTACGCCGTTCTCACGAATGCCGCTGCTCAATTCAGCGAAATTCATGCCTACTTTTACCGAATCTCCCCATTTTTGCAATGGATAGGCGAACTGCATCCCTAAGTCCACACTCCACAGAAAATTGGTCCTGATGGGTGTGTTGTTCTGATAGTAGCGCAGGTTCGCACCCGCCGAAGCACGCTGTCCGAGCGCAAGCCCATATCCCAAAAGGACAATTTGTGTGGACTCCGTCGTGTTATTTTTACAACCGTCAAGCCATGTGGCGAAAGAGACATTTCCTAAATTTCTGTTCGTCACACCGAACGTGTGTGGATTCGCAGCGACTGAAAATGCTTGATCGCGGCTTGAGAAATTTCCCGGAAACGGCATCCCCCCCATATTGACTTCCACACCATCCATAAATCCTAATGAAGACGGGTTCCATAGAAAACCGTTGGTCGCGGAAGGACCTGCGGTGAACGCACTGCCCATACCGACGGCGCGGGCACTTGCACCCACAAAAATATCCCGTTGGCTTATACTGGAAGTCCCTGCGGAAACAGACACGGCTGCCAACATCATCCCGACAACACCGATTTTTTGGACGATTTGCATCAGGCGTTGTCTACTATATCGAAGAAAGTTGAACTGCATCGGATACACCCCATTGCTGTTTTGAAGTAAGTGATATATTTCTCTACAACGTTTAACGTTGAATCCATGAAAATGGGTACAGGTTGAAAGAGTGGGAGACTGGAAGGGTGGAAGATTGGAAGGATGGAAGGGTGGGGTTACCCTTCCATCCCCTTCTTAACTTGTTGCAGATGCACTGCTTCTTTCTATTTTGTTGGTTGAGTGGCATATTTGAGAACCCGATCTGCGTCTGTGAATCGTAAATAGAGGCCCCACGACCAGCCGAGATCGACTTTTTGGCACAGCACCGTGTTCCATCCGGTTTTCAGTTGGCATGGAACGGCATCTGCATCCGCCGTTGCACCAGCATCGATACTTTTTCGGTGAATTTCAGTTCCGTTTAACCAAACAGCGATTTCGTCATCGCTGCCAATCAACATCACAGAATCCGTCGTCTTCGGCGCGTGGATGTATACCAATGTGTATCCGACAGTCATTGGCGTAGGACTGAGGTCTTTGCGTAAATCGAGATACCCGTCCGCCCTTGAAGTTGCCTCCTGCCAGCGGACGGGTTTGCCATCAACGCCTGTATAAGTTGTCTTCAAGTCCAATTGACCACCAGACTGCAGCAATTCATCAACCGTAGTGACATCCGTCTTGGGAAACGGACCTAAAACCGCGTAGCGTTCTACAAACGGTGAGGCGTTCAACACTTGATAGGAATCGATACCAATTTTATAGCCTGTGCCTTCGGATGCTTTTCCAACAATACTGAGCATAATCTGATTTTCACCGGCATTCAAAGGGGCAATCCCGAATGAAACCAATGTCCCGGCTATCGACTCAGTAGAATAGCAATCGTAAGGCGCACCGACCACTGTGTTATCTACAGACAATTGGACATGTGCATATCCCGGTCCACGCATTAAAATGGAACGAATTTCATAAACATCTCTGTAAGGCACTTCAATTGGAACGGTCACGGCAGCCGCCTGCCCAACAGTTCCCGGCGTGAAAGTGATATGACTTCCACCAATATCGATGCCTTCCGCTCGGTAACTTTCTGTCTGGACTGCTACGCTGTGTGTTGTTGTCTTCGGTAATAGGTCAATAGCCGAGTAGGTGTCCTTGGGTGGTAAAGTCCACTGTTTCTCATACCAAAATTGCGGGAGATAGTAGATGTCTCGTGCTTCATTTGTCAAGACGAGATCGTAACCATCAAAGCAGACGGCTTCTCCATAGAAGTTGTGAGGTAAGTGCCACGGTGTGCTTTGAATCATCTGTACTAAATCACCCGCTGTGCGGTGATATACCCAGAGTGCGTCGTAAGTACAGACAGCAAGTCGGGTTCCGTCTTCGGATACTCCAGCACCCGTCACGAACTTCGCTCCCCTGAATTCGCCAACCCTTTCCAATACCTGCTTCGTATCTGGCTTCAGCGTCGGAAATTGATAAAGCACGGCGCGTTCTCGTTCTTTAGAGACAATATAAGGAATACCTTCAAAAATAAAGAATCCTTCCGCATCTACATTTTCATTGGGGTATCGGTATGGATAACTTGCAATGACCTGTGCTTCTGTTTCAGTAAACGGATCTGGTTCTGCGACGACAACGACCTTCAGATCAAACCGCAATCTGCTGTTATTCCCGATTTCGCCGATCCAGAGTTGATTTTTGTCGTCAATCCCGAGTGCTTCCCAATCGAAGTTCCTGGAACCGTTGATTTCGATCTTTTGGATTAATTCGCCATTGTGCTTCGTGGCGTAAAGTGCCGCGGGGTTCCCAGAGTCGTTAAGGGTCCAATAGATCCCCTCAAACTGTCGACTGGCGACGATGCCGGAGCTCTCTTGAATCTCAGGATGTGTGTAGTGTCCTGTGGGTTGCCATGGGGGTGTGTCAATTGTGTCTTGGGGGGCTGCCGCTACAGCGGTGCAAAATCCGATGGTTATCGCAAAAATCAGTAGAAGGGACGGTAATTTCATTAAAATATTCTCCTTTGGTATATATTTTAAAGCCTTTGTGGTGAAAAATCAAGTAGGTTTTTCACTGTGCTCAGGGCTATTTATGATATGAGCCACTTTTCTATTAAAACCGGAGGTTGGGTTGAGCAAACATAAAATATTAAACTCACTTCACACAGCAACCTTCAAAAAAATATGGACAAACCTGATATTTTGTGGTATCATTAAGTACACATAATGTGAAAGACAGTTAATACCTCGATTGTCTTTGAGATCATCGAGAGATAAGTTTTCAAAAGGAGTATTTGTTTTGCATCGACAATCTGCAAAGAAACACGCACGTGCGGACAAAACAAAGCGGAATCGCAATCGACACCGTAAAGCAACGCTTCGGACAGTGATGAAACAGACAGAAACCGCCCTTACGGAAGGGAACGTCGACACAGCACAGGAATTATGCCGAACTACGGTAAGCCTCTTAGATAGAGCTGCCAGTAAAGGTGTTATCAAAAAAGGGACAGCGAACCGCCAAAAGTCCCGACTCACCCGCAAATTGCATGCCCTCACTGCAGAAGCTGCGTAATTTTGGCTTTCTGTTAGAAGAATTGCCGTCGAAACAAAGGAGACTCGCGAGGCATCGGGACAGTGGGCCCAGTACCTCGCGTTATTGCGAGATATGAACGCGCGCAGAGTCGCCTTAGAATGCCTATTGACCCTTTCGCACAGCAGTGCGTCAATAGCATCCGTTGTTGACAGTGCCTTCGGACGGAGACCCACAATTGATGGGCGAGAACGCCGATTGGTAAACGGACTCGTCTACGGCGTTATTCGGTGGCAGAAGCAGCTGGACTGGGTGCTTGATCGGTTTATCAATCCCAAATTTCAGTTAGACGGGAGACGTCGTAATATCCTACGACTCGGCGCGTTCCAACTGTTACACCTCGATGGGATACCCGCACATGCAGCGATCTTTGAAACCGTTCAACTCGCGACGTCCCGCCAACGTAAATCTTCAGGGGACCGGAAGACCGCGGGGTTTATCAATGCAGTGCTCCGCTCCATCCAACGCGAAGGCGCAAGCATTGCCTATCCATCCCTCAGTACAAACCCGACTGAACATATTGCGTTCTCGTTGTCCTACCCAACATGGTTAGTAAAGCGATGGCTTCAAACGCGCGGCGTTTCATGGACGCTGGCGTTCTGTCGTGCAAGCAACCAAACCGCACCACTCGCGTTCCGCGTAAATACCCTCCTGACCCAACGCGAAGAAGTTTGCCAATTTTTGGAAATGAAAGGTTTACCTGCCTCCCTTTCCAAAATCGCACCTGACGGGATAACACTCAAAAACCGCACGATCACCAATTTCGACACGACTGGCGAACTAACATTAAAGGACATCCTTAACCGAAAAGATATCTATGTCCAAGATGAGAGTGCTATGTTAGTGGCACCTCTACTCTCACCGGAGGAAGCGGGATTTATAGTAGACTTGTGCGCTGCACCGGGTGGGAAGACAACGCATTTGGCGCATCTCATGAGGAATACCGGAAAAATTATCGCCGTGGATACCTCAGCAGAAAAAATAGCGTTGTTGCAAAAGAACTGCCGACGCGTCAATGCCCACAACGTTGAGACCTGTGTAATGGATGCGACGAAAGCCGACCTTGCGTTTATCAAAACCGCGGATGCTGTACTTATTGATGCCCCCTGTTCGGGATTCGGAACACTTCGGCGACATCCTGACATCCGATGGAACAAGACGCTCAAACAGGTTCATGCGCTTCGTGAGGTACAATATAACCTCCTGAAGAACGCAGCACCACATATCAAACCGGGAGGTATTCTCGTCTACAGTACATGTAGCATAGAGCCGATGGAAAACGAGGAAGTTATCCAACGATTTTTGACAGATTTTCCAATGTATAGGGTGGAAAACGCACGACGTTTCCTGCCCGCTGTTCCGCTGAGTGCGATAACACCACAAGGTTTTGTCCAAACGTTTCCACACGAACACGGGGTTGACGGCGCGTTCGCGGCACGTCTCCGACAGGTTCCGATAAAATAAATGATCGACTTTAATCTGTACGCCATTACCGACAGACACCGATGTGCCCCGACTCCATTAGTGGATATTATCTCGGAACTGCTGGATGTAGGTGTGGAAGGCCTTCAGCTGCGTGAAAAGGATTTAAGTGATACCGCGTTGATGAAGTTGGCACAGCCGATAGCGGCGTTGTGTCAAAATTACGATGCAAAACTTTTCATAAACACACATATAAACGTCGCACGGGATGTCGGTGCCGCGGGGGTTCATCTCCCAGCGAAGGCAGAATCGGTAGGTTCCGTAAAGGAAACCGAGACGGGTGATAATTTCTATATTGGGTGTTCGGTGCACTCTCTTGATACGGCAAAAAGACGGGAAGTCGAAGGGGCTGATTTTCTGACCTACAGTCCTATCTATCCGACAGCAAGCAAACCGGGATACGGTCCTGCAGTCGGCGCAGCGAGCCTCACTGAGGTGGTTGAAGGTGTGAAACTGCCGGTCTTCGCATTGGGAGGTATTACGCCTGACCGAGTGCAGGAATGTTTAGCTGCGGGTGCTTTCGGGGTAGCTGTGATGTCAGGTATTATGTCCTCCAAAGGTGCGGGCATACAAGCGAAACGCTATCTTGATTTTTAATTTATGGCTCTTGGGCTGCTGCGTCCGTTATCCTTGCAGTATTCCAAAGCACATAATTAGAAAATATGGCTCTTGGGCTGCTGCGTCCGTTATCCTTGCAGTATTCCAATTGTTAGAAACCCTTTCATCAGTTAGAGAGGGTTGGAATCAACTGAAAACCCTCGTGAAATGTAATGGAACGAGGCCCAGAAGCACATAATTAAAAAAATGAAACAGATTTTAACGATTGCAGGTTCAGATTCAGGTGGAGGGGCAGGCATACAAGCGGACATCAAGGCGATCTCGGCGAATGGCGGCTTCGCTATGTCCGCGATTACCTCCGTTACAGCACAGAATACCGTCGCGGTCACAGACGCTTTCGATTTGCCTATTTCACTGATTGAAGCGCAGTTAGACGCGGTTTTCACGGATTTCGAGGTCGCCAGTGTCAAAACAGGAATGCTCTCTGCGTCAGCGATTGTTGAGGCGGTTGCGGGGAAATTGAGAGAATATACACCACCAGCCATTGTTGTAGACCCCGTGATGATCTCCAAAAGCAAATTTCCACTCTTAAAAGAGGAGGCAATTGATAGCCTCAAAACAGCGTTGATTCCGCTTGCGACAGTGATTACACCCAACGTTTACGAGGCGGAACTCCTCGCGCAACAGGACATCCAAAACATAGAGGATGCCAAAAGTGCCGCAAAAGCGATCGCGGCACTCGGCTGTCATGCTGTCCTTGTCAAAGGCGGACATCTTATCGGAAACAAAGCAACCGATGTGCTTTACTGCGATGGTCAATGGCGTTTTTTTGAGGCAGAACGGGTCGAGACAGAAAACACGCACGGGACAGGTTGCACCTACTCGGCGGCAATCGCGACGCAACTTGCACACGGAAAAAATTTGGGCGAGGCTATCAACACAGCAAAGGCGTATATTACCGGTGCCATCCAACACGCTTTGGATATCGGATCCGGACACGGTCCGACAAATCACTTCTTCAGGTCGTCGTAGGGGCAAGGTCCCCTCGCCCTACTGCTACAACGGCTGTCGTCCTTCAAATCCGTCCTCAATTTCATGCCAGTAGCGGATCTCCTTTTCACCCATCCGCCAACAGAGGTAGACCTCTTTGCCGTTGCGGAGGTGCGGGAAATCGACCAATCCTGGGTCAAGTCCTTTTAGATGACATCCGCGTGCCGCAATCCGATCCAGAATTTCTTGAAAGCGTTGCGTTGCATTGAGTAGGGCGGGTGTATGCTGACTCCCACCGTTGGAGGAAACGACCTCCAAGAGCGGAGTAATTTCTGCGTGGAGTGCTGAAAGTTGCGCTCTTATTGCTCTTAACAGTGAAATTTCATTGACTAACTCAGGGATGCATTGATTTGCCTCTTCAAGCGTAAAATATCGCTTTTCCTGCATCTTTTTGTTCTCCTTATGCTTGTAGTGAAGAATGTGTGTTAAATTTCTGTTGGCACTGCTCTAAACTTTACACCGAAACGGAAGCGATGTCAAGGATAAGTGGTTGTTAGTCTTCGGTTAAGAGGTTTTCGTTTAAAGACCCTTCCCTCTGATAACTGAAAACTGATAACCGATATAAAATGGAAAACGAAACGAACTCCACAGTGCAAGAGAATCAAAAGGTCACTCGTGCGGTGGGAATTGTCAGCATTGCTGTGATGGTATCCCGGATATTAGGTCTCGCCCGCGAAACGGCGATAGGTTACTACTTCCCTGCTAAAACCAGCGCGGACCCTTTTTATCTTGCCTTCCGTATACCGAACTTTCTACGCGATATGTTCGGTGAAGGGATTTTGAGTAAGGCATTTATTACCACATTCCTTGCGACAGAAGCTGAAGACGGCGAAGAAGCTGCATGGAATCTTACGAACCACATCTTTAACTTAACGTTCCTCGTTTTAATTGGTATCACGGCACTCGGTATCATCTTCGCTCCAGTTCTTGTCGATGTGTTGGCACGAGACAACTTTGATAGAAATTTAGACGCCCTTGAACATTTCGGATTTGACAGCAAGATTGAACTGGCAATTTATCTCACGCAATTGATGTTTCCGTATCTACTCTTTGTGTCATTTGCGGCAATTGCTATGGGATTATTGAATAGCAAGGGACGATTCGGTATCCCAGCCTGTGCGTCCACCTTCTTTAACGTCAGCTCCCTCGCTGTCGGAGTAGGCGGTTACTATCTGTGTCCACTGGTGGATATTCACCCGGTAACCGGCATGGCTATGGGGGTAATTGTCGGCGGCATCGCCCAATTCCTCATTCAGGTGCCGTCCATGTATCGGGTCGGGTTTCGGTATCGTCCGCTGCTGAGCCTGCGAGATCCGAGGGTACTCCAAGTTGTTCACCTCATCGGACCTGCTGTGTTAGGGGTCGCGGTGGTGCAGGTGAATCTACTGACGAACACCTTCTTTATTACTTCAGATTCTGGATGGTTGACTTGGATCAGTCGGGCGTATCGCATCATGCATCTTCCCATCGGGATATTCGGCGTTGCGATTTCAACGGTAGCACTGCCGCAACTCGCGAGATTTGTAACAGCAGGGGAGACAGAGAATTTTCGCACTGCACTCTCTCATGCACTCCGCTTAATGCTTGTTCTGACGATTCCTGCTGGAGTCGGACTCATGATATTGTCAGCACCGATCTGCCGTTTGCTTTACGAATGGGGTGCAACTGTTGAAGAGGACACAATCGAAACAGCGGGGATCCTGTTCGTTTATGCCTTCGGTCTATGCGGATTTTCGACCCTTAAGATTGTTACAGATGGGTTCTATGCCCACAAGGATATTCGCGCACCCGTTATTGTTGGCATTTGTGCCGTTGTGCTTAATATCTGTCTCAACTACCTGTTTATCTATCGTGAACTCTTCTTGGATCCGCGTGCTGTGGTATTTTCAACGGTTTTGACAGTGACGTTGAACTGTGGGGTCTTACTGCTACTGCTCCGCCGCAAGGTTGGACGGTTGGGGCTTCGAGCACTCGCCGCACTGATGCTCAAAATTTTAATCGCTTCAGCGGTGATGGGGATAGTTTGCTGGCTGACAAACAGCGTCATTGAGAAAGATTGGCTCGGAACGGTAGGCATCATTCCACGCACCGTTGGGGTGTTTGCCCCGATAGGATTAAGTCTGCTGGCACTTGCAGGAATGTATAAGTTTCTGAAGATCTCGGAATTTGACGATATTTTTAATATTTTTAACTATTAACACGGAACGCCAAAGTTCAAATCAACAATATTTAATCGCAAGGAATAATTGAAAGATGCTTACGAAACGGATAATTCCATGTTTAGACGTGCGCGCAGGAAAGGTCACCAAAGGCATTGCCTTCAAAGGCAATGTGGATGTCGGTGACCCGGTTGAGATGGCGCGGTTCTATTACGAAGGCGGTGCCGATGAACTCGTCTTTTACGACATAACGGCGAGCAACGAACGACGCGATATAATGATTGATGTCGTTTCCGCAGTCGCCGCCGAAATTTTTATCCCATTTTCTGTCGGGGGTGGGTTACGCACACTTGAGGATATGCGCCGCGTCCTACTTGCAGGTGCAGAAAAAGTCAGCATAGACTCCGGTGCCGTGCGGAACCCTCAACTCATTGTGGAGGGAGCGCAGGCGTTCGGGAGTCAATGCGTCGTCCTGAGCATGCAGGTGAAACGGGTCCCGAAAAGCAAGCAAATTCCAAGCGGCTATGAAATTTTCATAGACGGTGGGAGAACGCCGGTCGGTTGGGATGCGCTGGAATGGTCGGCGCGTGGGATCGATTTAGGTGCGGGTGAAATTGTGGTCAATAGCATCGACGCTGATGGCACGAAAGCCGGGTATGAACTCGAATTAACGGGTGCTATTGCGGATCTCGTGCCGGTGCCGGTCATCGCCTCTGGCGGTGCGGGAAACCCCCAGCACTTGCGGGATGTCTTTGTCGAAAGCAACGCCGATGCCGCGATTGTCGCTTCTATTACACACTACGGCGAATTTACGATTGAAAACATTAAAACCTATCTGACAGATGAAGGGGTAAGCGTCCGAGATACATGGTAAAAGTGTATGATTGTGAATAGGCATCTCACGCACATAAGAAACCTGAAACATGCCGTATTCAAAATTAGTACCAAGCGCGTCGTCTGGAACGTAGTGGAAGACGGATTTACGAACAGTCAGGTTAAAACCCCCAACTTACCTGACCGAACCGCAAGGAAAAATTTAAAAATGGAACCTAAATTACCTGATTCAAGAAATGAAAACATTTTAATCCACGTTAACGGTGAATTGTTGCCCCGTGAAGACGCGAAAATCTCTGTGTTCGACAGTCTCGTTCAAGGTGGCGATGGCGTATGGGAGGGGTTGCGTGTCTATAACGGAAAAATTTTTGCACTGGATCCACATCTGGATCGACTCATAGACTCCGCACACGCTATGGCGTTCGCTGGCATTCCGACACGCGATGCGATCAAAACAGCGATCTTTGAGACGCTTGAAGCCAATGGTATGCGGGACGGTGTTCATATCCGTCTAACGCTCAGTCGCGGGAAAAAAGTCACCTCCAGTATGGACGCACGCGTCAACCAGTACGGGACGACCTTAATCGTGCTTGCGGAGTGGAAGCCACCCATCTACGCGAAGAGCGGTATCCGTTTAATCACCTCAGCGATCCGCCGGAATCCACCGCAGTGCGTTGACTCTAAGATCCATCACAACAACCTGATTAACAACATCCTTGCAAAGATTGAGGCGAACGTCGCTGGTGTGGATGATGCGATCATGCTCGACATCTTCGGTTACGTTTCAGAGACGAACGCGACGAACATCTTTCTTATAAAGCGTGGGGAGGTACTGACACCGCACGCCGATAGTTGCCTACCAGGGATCACGCGAGGCACGGTCATTCGGATCGCTCGTGAGGCGGGTATCCCCCTGACGGAACGAAATGTTTCGTTGACGGAGGTCTACACAGCGGACGAAGTCTTCACGACGGGTACTGTCGGTGAGTTGAGTCCTGTTTTAGAGGTCGATGGCAGAAAGATCGGGGACGAAGGAATCCGCCCTGTTACGACTCGACTACAGGCACTTTACGCAGAACTGACTGCTAACGAAGGTGAACCGTTGCCTTTAGACACGGTTTGAGAAAAAGTTGGAAAAGTGGAGAACAGGCAGCATCCAGTCCCTATCCCCGATTCAAATCTCAAGTCGCACAAAGGCGAGATACGCACCAGCTAACAAAACAACGACAAACAGCGTTAATAACAACAGGTCCATCGCCGCTGCGTTGAAATCTTTACTCAGGCTCAGCGCGTCTTCAAATATCGGCACCGCATCTGGATTGACAGGCTTTTGGGACATACCTTCACGAACACCAATCAGATGAAGACTTTCTGGATCGGCATTATCGGTGTCAATAACGAATTCGCGGTATTCGCGAGCGTAGTGCTGCGCATTCTCTAAGAACTGCAGATGTCGCTCAAAACCGGTTCCAGCGAAGGATTCAAGGAGATGCTGAAGAATCGCAGTCGGCGAAATACGAGTAATGGAACGTGCCTGTTGAACTTGTGCAACCTGCTCGTTTAAGCGTTTCTCAATCAAGCGTTCCTGCTCCGCTGCTTCTTGTGTGACATACTTGCTTGCCGCTTGCAAAGTCTCTGATTTAGATCTGCCCAATACGCGCCAGTATTGCTCTAAGTGCTTGTCATTAATCCGATTTTGGTGTACCCGAAGTTCATCGTAGGACATTGGAGAGGAGAAGCCGCTGGTAATCAGGGCAAGGATACTGGGCGTAAAAATCACAAAGGTGACCCACATTAACAGAAGTATCATTAGACTCACCGCACTGCGCTGCACACGCGTAGACACGAGCAACCCTAACGCAAGAAATAGACTTGTGTATAGGAGTGCAACAAAGCAAACGATACCTGAACGAACCCATACATCCGCACCGAGGTGAACAGCACTTGACGTGGAAATCACTGAAAGATTTATCAACACAGCAAATGCAAACGATATACTAATGCTTACCAATGCCCCTAAAAACTTGCCGATCAGTACAGTGTGGCGCGGCACCGAATTCGCTAACATCAACCGAAGTGTGCCGCGTTCACGTTCTCCCGCAATGGCATCGAACGTAAACAGGAGAGCAATCAAGCTCAAAACGTAACCAATCACAAATGCCCAATCTATTTTTGTAACGTCCGGGCGAATATTGGTCAGATTTGGGGTTGCAGATGGATACCTCATCTGCCAGAAACTCTTTAGACCCTCGTTTTCCCAAAAGTAGTGATCTGACTGAACAGCACCTGACAAAAAAGGATCACCACCTTCGGCACAGAAATGAAGTGGAGATGGTTTTTTGTAAAGTTTTCCGGGTCCCTTCCGTGCCAGTTCATACAGGCTGTCTGCCCGTGTTTCTAAAGCATTACGCGCATCTGTGACAGTCGTCAGATACCGCTGTATTCTCGCGGGTTGTTCTCGGAGATGCACAACAGCATTGGTTAGCATCAAGCCGAACAGCAGGACTGTTGCGAGCGCGAATCGGAGGCTATTTAGATTATCATAGAGTTCTCGTTTTGCGATATACCAAATCATTTTTGGTTCTCGGTTGTCAGTAAGAATAGTTGTCGGTCTTCAATCGTCAGTTATCAGTTAAAAGAGGGTTTTGGCTTAATCAAACATCTCTTTAACTGACTGCTGATGGCTGAAATCCGACAGCCCTTCTACACCTCACTTTTAACAAAAATCAGAAATATTATTGTGAACAAGACAAGGTTGATTGTTAGAAGTAGGAACAGCTCTGGTAAGGCCCGTTTTGCATTTATGCCTATATCAGTTCTTTGAAAAGAGAACTGAGGCAGTCCGTCCCAGTCCACCTGAGTCTTGTCTCCGGCAAACCACTCTCGGGATCTGAATGCCTTTTTATCGTATAAATAGGCAATCACCGTCTGTCGGTATTGCCGAGCTTCGTCGAAAAAGTCTTGAATACCCTTCAAATCGGTCCCTGCCCACGCCTGGGTTGCGAGATCATATATCCCAACAGGCGAAAGCCTCAACAATATTCTATCAACGAATGCTGGACGTACGAAAATGTCCTCCAATGCCTGCTTTCGGATAAGCCACGTTTGGTCAGCTGTATCAATAATGCGAGGTTCGAGAAAACCGTAGTAATTTTGGGCGTATGGTACTTTATGGAGGTATTTGTCATAAAATTCGTTATAGAATGTAACACTCCAATAATAATACAATAAGGTCAATCGATTCTCTGTAAATCCAGCACCACCTCCCCATCCACTGGGTCCGTCCATATTAAACATTGGGTCATCTCCTTGAACAGGATCGTTAGCGAGGAAGTTTTTTCGTTCTCTGTCAAATTCTTCATATAGCTGCTTTATTTCATTGAGAGCAGATGCCCCGCGTGCCTCCGAGGTTTCTTGCGGAACAATCGTGGCAAGAATCAGATTCGGATAGACCAATACCAAGAATCCCCAAACAAACATTGACAGCATCAGTGCGGTGCTGCTACGGCGTGTTACCGCTGAAATCAGTAGCCCTATGAGGTAAAACACTGAGAGATACACAAGCGATGACAGAACGATCCCACCCATGCGGAGAAAATCATCGGTGTTCAAGAAAATTGAAGCGGATGTTGTTATCAAAATTACTGTGAGCAGCAGACTCATCAATAATGGAACAAGCAAGCAGAGCATCGCACTGATATATTTCGCAAGCAGGATATACCCGCGTCGGATAGGATGCGTCAAAACAAGTCGTAAGGTGCCATTTTCGTGTTCTCCGGCAAGGGCATCGTAAGCGAATATAAGCGCGAGTAGACTAAGGACTACCTCAAAAATAAAAACGATATCAATTGAAGAAAAAATATTGAGAAACGAATTATCCGAACTGTCCATTTCGGCATCCCACAGTGACGGAACAAACCAATGCGATACCAGAATTCTGTTACCCAGCCGCTTATCCAACCCAACATTGAACAGGCTCAAGGGATTTGGTGGTCGATCGACATATAATTTCGCCAGCCCAGGCGAATAGATTGGTCTCTTACGTAATAGTTGTCGATGCGATTCGACGGATGTGTTGTAACTCTCCAACCGACGCTCGTAATCTTGGATGAGCACCCCGGTGACAGCAACAACAAGCAGCAACATAATGAAAACCGCTGCAGCAAATCGGAATGTCATGAGATTATCGAGGAGTTCTCGACGGATCAGTGTTAACAGCATTTTGCATCACACCTCAACACGCACAAAGGCGAGATACGCACTCGACAGAAGCATCACAACGAACAACGCCAACAGCAGTATCTCTATTGCTCTGGCATTGAGGTCTTTACTGAGGCTGAGTGTGTCTTCAAACCTCGGAACTCCTGCGGAACTGACAGGCTTCTGTGACATGCCTTCACGAACACCTATGATATGAAGGCTTTTAGGGTCCCCTCTATCGGTGTCAACGATGAATTCACGGAATTGTCGGGCGTAACGTTGTGTATTCTCCACAAATTGCAAATGTCGGTCAAACCCCGTTCCAGCAAACGCCTCAATAAGGTGCTGCAACAGTGTGGCGGGTGAGATACTGGTGATGGCGCGGGCGCGGTGTACCTGAGAACTCCGGTACTTTAATCGTTCTCCCTGCCAGCGTTCTGATTTTTCAACATGGTCGATGTAAAAGCCACTTTTTGCTCTCAGCGTCTCTTCGTCGGATTCCTCCGACCAGAGCCGATCCCCGTATTTATCCCATAAATCCTCTTGCGCTGGGTTCCGCTGCTGCCAAAATTCATCAAAAGAGACGGCAGGTGAGAAACTACTTGCGATTGAAGCGAGGGTACTGGGCATAAAAACGACAAAGGTTACCCACGTCAAAAGGAGTATCATCAAACTCACCGCGCTCCGTTGCACACGCGTGGAGACCAACAACCCTAACGCCAAAAACAGACTCGTGTATAAAAGCGCGAGACAGAAAATGATACCTAAGCGTGCCCATGCGTCTGCCGTCAGGTGAACAGTATTTGCTGTAGAAATCAGTAAGAGGTTCACCAACACAGCAAGTATAAACGGGATGCTAACACTGAGCAATGCCCCTAAGAACTTACCGATAAGGACAGTGTGTCGGGGAATTGAATTTGCTAACATCAATCGGAGTGTGCCACGCTCGCGTTCGCCAGAGATGGTGTCAAAAGTGAATAAGAGTGCCAGCAAACTTAAGACGTAACCGATGATGAACCCCCAATCGACTTGTGAAACGTCGGGTCCAACGTCCTTGTTCTGGAGGTTGGCATCTGGATAGGACAGGGTCCAGATACCGTGGAGGACTACCTTCTCTTCGTATGAATCGGACGTGCCGATCGTCCCGAACACAACGGGTTTGTTCACTTCGACCATATCTGGTAAAATCGGTTCACTTCCATTTGCACAGAAGTGAAGCGGAGACGGCTTTTTGTAGAGATTCCCCGGTCCGTATTGTGCCAGTGTATAAAGACTCTCCTCGGCGCGAGTCGTTAAGTGATTCAAAGATTCAGCGACAGCCTCCCGATATCGCTGGACATGTTTCGGATGCTCTCGGAGATGCCTAACAGCATTGGTTACCATCAGTGCCAGCAACAACACTGTTGTTAGCGCGAATCGAAGGCTATTGAGGTTATCGTAGATTTCACGTTTTGCGATATGCCACATTTTTTTAATTTTCCTTGCGGTTCGTTCAGGGTTCCCGTAAAAAAAACGACTCTCCCCGTATATCCAGCCCACCCGTTGGGGGGCTTACGTTCGTTGGACAATCTCTTGGTTGTTGCAATCAATGGGGTTGCTGACCGCTGACTACTGTGACAGTCATTCTATACATCGCTCTTGATGAAAACGAGAAATATGATTGTGAATAGGATTAGATTCATGGTCAGCAGTAGGAATAAATCCGGTAATGCGCGTTTGGCGTTTATGTCTGTACTGTTTCGTTGAAACGAGAACTGTGGGAGCGCGTCCCAGTCGGCGGTGCCGTGGTCGGCAGCGAACCATTGTCTCGATTCAAATATCTTTTCGTCGTGGAAATAGTCGAGGACTGCGCGCCGGTAGTGTTGGACTGCGTTAAAAAAGTCTTGAACCCCCGCTAAGTCGGTGCCTGCCCAAGCCTCTGTTGCCGCATCATACAACCCAACCGGTGAAAACTTTAGTAGGATGCGACCGAGATTTGCGGGTTGGATGTAGATAGCTTCAAGCGCGGGTTTCCGGACCAACCACGTTTTGTTTACAGTATTGAGAGTCCCTCTATTGTAGAAACCGTAATAATCTTGGACGAGTGGTACCTGTGGCTCAGATTCTGATCCAATTTTTCCGGCATGGAATCCGGTTTGGTAGAAATAGAGTAATCTTGAAGGTTTGTCTACACGCGGTCCGAAGGTGAATTCAACGCCTTCCAAGTTAAATCCCCACCCTTCACCGTTACGCGATAGGGGACCTAAGACGGGGTCATTGCGGAGAAACTGCTTGCGTTCTCTCTCCCATTCTTCCCACCTCTGTTTGATTTGCTGATGGTCCGAGATATAGGCATCCGGTTGCGGTGTGGTTTCAACAGCGGTAAGAATCAGATTGGGATATACAAGCACTAAGAATCCCCAGACGAACATGCAAAGCATGAGTGCTGTGCTGGTTCGACGCGTCATCGCGGAGATACATAAGCCGATGAGGTAGAACAATGACAGATAAAGAAGCGATGTCAGGACAATTCCGCCGATACGAAGGAATTCATCCGTGTTCAAGGAGATCGCAGTGGATGTCGTCAGCAAGGTGATGGACAGGAGGAGGCTTATCAGCAGCGGCACAAGTAGGCAGAGCATCGCGCTGATGTATTTAGCGAATAGGATGTATCCACGCTGGACGGGATGTGTCAGGACGAGGCGTAACGTCCCCCGTTCACGTTCACCCGCGAGTGCATCGTAAGCGAAGATCAGCGCGAGGAGACTGAGGACCGCCTGAAAAATAGAGGCGATATCAATTGAAGTGAAGAGATTGAGAAATGGATTATCGGCACCGTGTTTCTCTGCATCCCAAATTGTCGGCACAAAGGCGTGGTATACGGTAATTTTGTTCCCGACCCGTTTATCCAACCCAAGATTGAAAATACTCAACGGGTTAGGTGCACGATGGACAATTAATTTCCCAATATAATAGGAATAGGTTTTTTGCCCACGCAATCTCTGGTGACTTTCCTGGGTAGCCGTGTTGTAAGCGGTTAGTCGCTGTTCATAGTCCTTGAGAAGCACGACGGTATTGGCGACCACAAGCAGCAACATAATAAAAACCGCTGCAGCGAATCGGAATGTCATGAGATTATCAAGAAGTTCTCGACGGATAAGTGTGAGTAGCATCGTGAGGTCTCCTCTCTACCAGTCTACCAGTTGATACTTTTTCGGCAAATGCAGAGCAAGATATGATACTGTTTCAAGAGAAATACAACCTGAGTCCACGGTACTAACCCATTATAACCGAATCGGCTTCTTCTGCTTCATTAAATTTGCTTTCTACTCATAACATGAGTAACGAGTTGCAGTTAGTGGGAAAAGAGGAGCGGAAAAAGAAGTGGTGGGCTTACCTGGAGTCGAACCAGGGACCTCGCGCTTATCAGGCGCGCGCTCTAACCGTCTGAGCTATAAGCCCACAAAAGGGATAGATGTTTACGAAAAACAGTTTCGCTTCCGTTTCTCAACAAGCACTATTAAGTATACACGCGAAAAGAGGATTTGTCAAATTAATTTGTTGAAATAGTGCTAAGGGAAATCGGAGGGGTGCGTATAGCAAAAGGCTTGCTGTAGGTTGTAGAAGATGTTCTTGAAAGTTAAACAGTTTTGGTGCGTGTCTTATAAGGTAAAGAGCGTAATGAACACAAGCACTGTGTGAGAGTCCTTATGTTAATGCTCCTTAGAAAGGAGGTGATCCAGCCGCAGGTTCCCCTACGGCTACCTTGTTACGACTTCGCCCCGGTCATCGGTTTCATTTTAGAAAGCTCCCTCCCGAAGGTTGGGTCACCTGCTTTGAATGCTACCAACTCCCATGGCGTGACGGGCGGTGTGTACAAGGGCCGGGAACGTATTCACCGCGACCTGCTGATTCGCGATTACTAGCGATTCCAACTTCATGCAGTCGAGTTGCAGACTGCAATCCGAACTGGGGTCGGCTTTTTGGGATTTGCTCCACCTCACGGTTTGGCGTCCCTCTGTACCGACCATTGTAGCACGTGTGCAGCCCAGGGCATAAGGGCCATGCGGACTTGACGTCATCCCCACCTTCCTCTGGCTCGTCACCAGCGGTCTCTTTAGAGTGCTCAGCATTACCTGATGGCAACTAAAGACAGGGGTTGCGCTCGTTGCGGGACTTAACCCAACATCTCACGACACGAGCTGACGACAGCCATGCAGCACCTGTCATAGTGTCCCGAAGGAAAACTATATTTCTACAGCGGTCACTGCGATGTCAAGCCCTGGATAAGGTTCTTCGCGTTGCTTCGAATTAAGCGACATGCTCCACCGCTTGTGCGGCCCCCCGTCAATTACCTTGAGTTTTAACCTTGCGGCCGTACTCCCCAGGCGGGGTACTTAATGCGTTAGCTACAGCACAGAGGGAATCAACACCCCCTACACTTAGTACCCATCGTTTACAGTAAGGACTAGCGGGGTATCTAATCCCGGTTGCTCCCCAAACTTTCGCGCATGAGCGTCAGTCTTAGACCAGAAAGCCGCCTTCGCCACGGGTGTTCTATATGATATCTAAGCATTCCACCGCTACACCATACATTCCACTTTCCTCTTCTAGACTCAAGTGAGGTAGTATCAAACGCAATGGCTCGGTTGAGCCGAACCCTTTCACGTCTGACTTACTCCACCGCCTGCGCGCGCTTTACGCCCAGTGATTCCGGACAACGCTTGCCCCCTACGTATTACCGCAGCTGCTGGCACGTAGTTAGCTGGGGCTTTCTACTACGGTAACGTCAAAAACGCTGCGTTATCAGCAACGCTCAATTCATCCCGTAACACAGAGGTTTACAACCCGAAGGCCTTCATCCCCCACGCGGCGTCGCATCGTCAGGGTTTCCCCCATTGCGAAATATTCTCGACTGCAGCCTCCCGTAGGAGTTTGGGCAGTGTCTCAGTCCCAATGTGGCTGATCATCCTCTCAGACCAGCTACCCATCGTTGCCTTGGTGAGCCGTTACCTCACCAACAAGCTAATAGGACGCGGGCTTATCTCCGAGCGGCAGCCGAAGCCACCTTTCATTCGGCCGACCGAAGTCAACCGAATCGTATTTGGTATTAGCAGTCTTTTCAGACTGTTATCCCCATCTCAGAGGCAAATTACCCACGCGTTACTCACCCGTTCGCCACTTTCCATCGAACCGAAGCTCGATTTCTCGTTCGGCTTGCATGCCTTATCCACGCCGCCAGCGTTCGTCCTGAGCCGGTATCATACTCTCCACAAAAGTATCGGAGTACATCTTCAAAAAATTGAAGCGCACTCACAAGTATCGAAGTACATCTCCGAAAAATCGGAGTGCACTCACAAGCTATTAATAGGCACGTCACGTTCACTATTTAACTTTCAAAGAACAAATTCACCTTTCTTGTCAAAAGGTAATGTTAATTATACACCCTAACGAAAGGTTTGTCAAATAAAATTGTAAAAAAAATGTATAATTTTGACCCGAAAAGTCCATTTTTATAAAATTTTATCTCTTTTTTCGATAAAAAATCTCTTTTTTCCATAAAAACGTCTCTTTTAGAGATCTTCGGCAGTTTTGCGTGATTTTTACGCGATTTCGCGCTTCGGACGCACCGCTTGTTCCATACACTTACCAATATGTTATGCTTTTCCCAAGCGTCTCTGATGCATCAACGTATTTCGTCAGATCGCGCAACGCAATAACTGTGCAGCCGCTGTCACGAAGATAATCCATGTAGGTCTTAAACAGTTCAGGTGAGACATCAACCCACGGGTGTTCAAGGGCAGGCACGCCGTGAAACGTCAGGACAGCGATTTTTCCGTCCTTTGCCTGTTCAACCGCCCAAACCAAATCCTCGAATCCGTAGTTTGGACCGGGAACACCTGTTGACGGAATGACCAGTGGATGATGGACATTCGGGTCGTAAACCGGTCCACGCCCACCTTCTGGATGAAATGGAAACTCGGGTCCAATGCCACGCCGCGCGAAACGATACCCTTTTTCTGTCAGCACTTCTAACGCTTCCGGTCCGCGACAATCCGCAGGATAGCCAAAGGTCTCAGGGATAGGAATACCGTATGCCTCGCATCGTTTATCGATGTGTATCAGGTCCGCCATCAGTTCTTCTTTCGATTGTGTAGTGACATGTTTATGATGACGGGTGTGGTTCCCTATCTCGAAACCGTCCTCGTGCAATTGACGGATCTCTTCCCATGTGACATAGTGCGCCTTGCTGTTGAGGAAATTGAGACCCTCAGTGATGAAAAATGTCGCCCCAAAACCGTAACGCTTCAACAGGGGTCCAGCATAGATATAATCTGATTTGTTACCGTCATCAAAGGTGAGGACAACCAACCTATCGGGGATGGGTTGCAGGGTTTCAACTTCAGATAATTCCTGATTTTCTTTTTTCATCACAATTTCTTCTTTCTGGAAAGATTGAGCTTCTCCTTATCCAGAGCAATTCAGTTTAAGGTTTCAAATGTTATAGAACTTTAGTGCGGTGGTTCTGCGACACCGCCGCCGATGGCAGGGAGGAAATGAATTTCTGCGTCCGCGTCAACGCGTTCGAGGAGGGATCCTCGAGACAGGAGACCGTTGATATATATGGCGATACCGGGCTTAAGACGGTCTTCTTCACATAACCGCGCTTTGATACCCGGATGACGACTTTCTAAATTATCAATCACTTCCCGGACAGTTGCACCGGGAAGCGTGATGTTCTCTTCGCCGCCTGTAAATTTACGCATGAGGGGAGGAATCACTACGGTTGGCATCTTTTAGTGGTTATCGGTTGTCGGTTATCAGTTAAGAGAGAAAGGCGCGCTTTTCAAGCGCGCCTCCCCGTATGTGAGTTTTAGATCTTGCCCATGGCTTTCAGAAGCCGATCAGGCGACATCGGGAGCTCTGTCATTCGAATGCCGATAGCATCGTAGATAGCATTGGCAATGGCAGCCATCGGTGGCACAATCGGTACTTCACCGACCCCACGCACACCATACGGATGACCCGGATTCGGGACTTCAACGATGACGGCATCAATCATAGGTAAATCTAAGCAGGTCGGCATCCGGTAATCGAGGAAACTGGCGTTGGTCATAGTGCCTTCGTCATTGTAGATGTATTCCTCATTCAATGCCCATCCGATACCTTGAACAGCACCACCCTGTATTTGCCCTTCAACGTAGCTCGGATGGATAGCTCTTCCTGCGTCCTGGACTGCGGTATAGCGGAGGATCTCGACCTTACCCGTCTCCTCGTCCACTGCTACATCTACAATGTGCGTTGCGTAGGCACCCCCTGCACCACCGGGATTCACTGTTCCACTACCTACCACCGGACCCCCGGTTTGACCGAGCCGTCCACAGAGGTCGCGGAAACTTATCTGCTCCTCTTTGCCGTTGATGCATGAAAATTCGCCATCTGCGAACTGCACGTTGTCTTCGTCAACTTCCCAGAGTTTCGCGGCGCGTGCAATCATTTTCCGCTTGACATCCTGTGCGGCTTCATAAGCGGCGTAACCGGTCGCGTAGGTTGTGCGGCTACCGCCCGTTACAGCGGTGTAACCGACAGAATTGGTATCAACAACACTTGGGTTGACCGATTCGGCGGGGATACCGAGGACTTCTGCCGCCTGCATGGCGATCGAAGCGCGCGTACCACCGATGTCTGTGGAACCTTCAATCAGGTTAATTGTGCCATCGGAGTTGACATTAATCGTCACGCTCGACTCCAAGCCGATATTGAACCAGTAACCCGAAGCGACCCCGCGTCCGTGGTGTTTCTTCCCATTCGGTGCGGTATAGTGGGGATGCGCTTTCGCGGTTTCAACTGTCTCAATACAGCCGATGCGAGGGTGGACGGGTCCATCTGCGCGTCGGTCGCCCTCTTTTGCGCCGTTGCGCAATCGGATCTCAAGTGGATCGATGCCGAGTTTCTCCGCGATTTCGTCAACAACTGACTCTGAACCGAAAGCGGCGTTTGGTGCCCCAGGGGCGCGATAGGGGGCGGTTTTCGGCTTATTGACAACGACATCGTAGCCGTCAATGATGACGTTTTCAATGTTGTAGGGTGCAAAGATACACATCGCACCGGGTCCAACGGGGGCACCGGGATACGCACCGGCTTCAAAAGCGAGATATGCTTCAGCGGCGGTTATCTTACCCTCTTTGGTCGCACCCATCTTGACGCGGACGTAGGAGGCAGGTGTCGGTCCTGTGCCTTCAAATACATCTGCACGGTTCATGAGCACCTTAACCGGTTTACCCGTTTTCTTCGCCAGCAACGCGGCGACCGGTTTGATGTAGACGCTAATCTTACCGCCAAAACCGCCGCCAATCTCCATCGGAACCACCTTAATTTTCGAAATGGGGTATTGGAGAATTTCGGCGACCTGTTCACGAACGGTAAACGCGCCCTGTGTGCTACACCATATCGTCAGTTGACCATCTTGGTTAAAGTGCGCCGTGGCGTTGTGGGGTTCAATATAACCTTGGTGAACAGTGCCTGTAACGAAATCACGTTCAACAACGATATCGGCTTCGGCGAACCCTTTTTCAGGATCACCCAACTGATGTTGGATATGACTTGCGACGTTGCTGGGTTCATCAGCCGTCTCGCCCATTGAGGTGGTTTTCAGGGTTTCGTGCAGGAGGGGGGCGTCCGCCTCCATTGCTTGGCGCACCTCTAAGACGGGTGGCAGCACCTCGTATTCGACATCAATGAGTGTACACGCCTCTTCTGCGATATGCGGGCTTGTCGCGGCGACAGCGGCAACGGCGTGTCCCTTGTATAGCACCTTATCGCTTGCCAAGATGTTGTCGCAGAGATACTTGAGATTGACCGCACCTTCGCCTAAGTCTGCGATTCTGTCCTCAGCGTCAGGCAAGTCTTGCGCGGTGGCAACGCCTTTAACACCGGGATACGCTTCGGCACGGCTGGTGTCAATCGATACGATTCGCGCGTGGGCGTGTGGGCTCCGCAGGACCCTCCCGTGCAGGAGTCCGGTCATTTGGAAATCTGCCCCGTAAAGTGCGCGACCGGTGACTTTGTCGACGCCGTCATGGCGGATGGGGCGGGTGCCGATGACTTTATATTCTTTCTTTTCAGTCATTACGCATATACCTCCGATTTATGAGATTGCGTTTGTATGAACTTAAGCAGAGGTTTCCTTAGCGGCATCCATCACCGCTTTGACGATTTTATCATAGCCGGTACAGCGACACAGGTTACCCGCTAACCAGTACCGAATTTCATGTTCGGTTGGATTCGGGTTGCTATCCAGGAGTGCCTTGGCACTCATAATAAAGCCGGGTGTGCAAATACCGCACTGGAGTGCGGCGTTTTCCAAGAATGCATCTTGGATCGGGTGCAGCTTGTCGGGTTCCGCGAGACCTTCTATGGTTTCTACAGATTTGCCTTCAGTTTCTACACCGAGGACGAGACATGAATTGACGAGTCTGCCGTCGAGGATGACACTGCAGGCACCGCAATTTCCGTTGTTGCATCCTTCTTTAGCACCCGTAAGATAGAGTTCATCCCTGAGAACTTCGAGCAGGCTTTGCCGGGATTCGCAGAGAAATTCTACTGTTTCGCCATTGATAGTGGTTTGAACGTGCGATTTTCTCGCCATAGTATGGTTCCTTTCATTTTTTTAGTCTCGGATTCTCTGGATTGCGCCGTTGAGTGCGCGTCGCGTCAGCACACCGACGAGGTGTGTCCGCTGCTCGGCAGTCCCGCGCATATCGCTAATCGGGCGTGCGATGGCTTGTGCAGCTTCTGCGGCATCATCAATCGCGGCATCAGAAACCTCGCGACCTGCGAGGAGCGCGCTGGCTTCCTCAGCAAAGAGCGGGGTGGGGGCGACGGCAGCGAGTGCGATACGTGCAGAGACGATTGTCTGTTTCGCGTCATCAAGTGTCACAGAAGCACCGGCACCGACGACAGCGATATCCATCTCATTCCGCGGGATGAACCGGAGATAGAAGGAGCTGGAATTGCTTGCGGGTGCTGGTATCTTTAGAGAGACGAGCATCTCGCCTTTTTCCAAAGCGGTTTGCCCGGGGGCTGTACAGAACTGTTCGACAGGTAGTTCACGCTCGCCGTTTGGACCGGCAATGACACAGATAGCACCGAGTACAATTAGCGGCGGTATGCAATCCGCAGCGGGTGAGGCGTTACATAGATTACCCCCAACGCCGGCGCGCCCTTGAATGGCGGTGCCACCGATAATTTTGGTTGCATCGATTAAACCCGGATAGGCATCGCAGATGGTATCAACGGCATAAATTTTATAACATTCGACTGCGGCACCGAGCGTTAAGCCGGTGTTCGCGCCGTAATCTAAGACGTTCACCTCTGGAATGGATTTGACATCAATCATTAAGCCGACGTCGCGACGTCCCTCTCGGACATTAACGATGAGGTCGGTCCCACCCGCCAAGATGCGAGCTTTTTCTCCGTTTTCATCAAGCAGTGCAACGGCTTCCGATAGCGTTTGCGCGGCAACATACGAAAAATCTTGCATGAACGGAATCTCCTTTCATCACTATTAAATGGAATTCATGAAGGGCTGAGGCGCGGAGACCCCGCCACAGAAATTGGTATTTATAAGACAGGTTTTAGAAATATTTATTTTAAACAGTAGTATAGCAAAAATTCGGTTTTAAGGCAAGTTTTTTATCTTTTATTAAGGGGTGGTATTTCGGCAATCAATGTATCCAAACTCATAAACTTAACTTGGATGCCGTTGTAATCGCTTGTGAAAGAACGATCTACATCATGGGCTACGACGAAGTTTTCACTATATAGTGCTACTATATGTCAAGTCCGTTTGCATATAATAGCAAGAGGCGTTCAGTTTTCAGCCATCAGCGGTTAAGATATTATACCATTTCTGATTGAAATTGTAGCATAAACTTTAGTTTGTGCATGCTTGTAGCATAGACTGGCGAATGCGCGTGTGGCATTCGCAAAGACTCTGTGCACTCAAGTGCGGTTAATGCGATATAAACTTTTAGAAATGGTTAGGACTTACGCAGTAGCGATTTATATCGCAGAGGATTTCAGTTGTTGACAAAG
>VXPE01000040.1 GCA_009839745.1 Candidatus Poribacteria bacterium | reverse complement strand
CTGCTTTTCTGCTTTTCTGCATCTTAATTCTTAAAATTGTCCAAACTTTAGTAATGGTAAAGAAATTGTAATCTTCAAATGCAACAAAAATGTGTAATTTTTTTGTTAAAAAAAAGAAAAACGCTTTCTATTTTCACTTGATATTTTCGCCTATAAATCCTATAATAATTAAGCAGACGTTATTCGTGTTGTATGGAAGGTAGAAAATGTTAGCCGAGCTGTTTCGGAAAAGTATCCATTTATCAGGACTTATCCTACCGGTTATCTATCTGTTTTTAGATCGGCAGACGATGTTAATCCTCATCGGAGTGCCGGCGGGATTGGCACTTACTGTAGAATTGATGAAATGGCTCTCCCCGAGTTTCGGTGAGTTCTTTTTCAAAATGTTTGCTTTCCTGCTCCGCACGCACGAGCGCAAAGGCGCGGTGACAGGCGCGACCTACTATCTCATCAGTGCTTTCTTGTGTATTTTCTTTTTCGCCAAGACGCTTGCGATCGTTTGCATTTTCTTTATGATATTGGGAGATTTGGCAGCTGCCCTGGTCGGGAAAATGTGGGGCAAGACGAAACTGCTGGGCAAAAAGAGTTTAGAGGGCAGTGCCGCCTGTTTCGTTGTTTGTGCTTTGATTGCTTTAGTGACGTTGAATCCTATTATAGGCATCATTGGTGCCTTCGTTGCGACACTGGTGGAGCTCCTTCCCTTCCCGATCGACGACAACCTCACGGTGCCCCTCGTTTCAGGCGCGGTGATGCACTTTCTGATGCAGAGTTTTTTCTAACGAGATAAAAATCCAAAGTTTGTAGCACGCAGAAACACGCAGAAACACGCAGAAATACGCAGAAATACGCAGAAATGCCCAAGCAAAGACCCCTATCAAAAACCCCAAGCAAAAACACGCGTGCGGAACCGACAAAAAAGAGTCTTTAGCGAAAACTGTCGTATCGCGCGCAAGCAAAGTTTAAAATATGGCGCACATTAAGCTTGAGAATATTGTAAAACGCTACGGTGATGTCGTAGCCGTCAAGGATTTCAATCTGGAAGTTCAGGACAAAGAGTTCGTTGTTTTTCTGGGCCCCTCAGGCTGTGGCAAAACTACAACGCTCCGTCTCATCGCAGGTTTAGAAAACCCTGAAGAAGGCGATATCTTCATTGATGGGCAGCGTGTCAACGATCTCTCCCCCGCCGACCGCGACATCGCCTTTGTCTTTCAATTCTATGCCCTCTACCCACATCTGAGCGTCTACGATAACATCGCTTTTCCCCTCAAAGCCGTGAAGCTCTCGAAATCGGAGATTGATGCCCAAGTGAAGCGGGTGGCAGGAATCTTGCAGATATCCGATATACTCCATCGAAAGCCGAGTGTCCTCAGCGGTGGCGAGATGCAACGCGTCGCGCTCGGGCGCGCCATGGTGCGTCAACCGAAGGTGTATCTCCTTGATGAACCCATGGCGAATTTAGACGCGAAGATTCGCGTTGACACCCGCGCCGAAATTAAACGACTCCAACACGAAATCGGGGCAACGACCCTCTTTGTAACACACGATCAGGTCGAAGCCATGTCTCTCGCCGATAGGATTGCTGTTATCCACCAAGGGGTATTGCAGCAAATTGGCACACCGCATGAAATCTACAACAAGCCGGAAAGCCTCTTTGTGGCGGGATTTATGGGAATGCCCACTATGAATCTCCTTGATGCGGAAACTACCGTGCGGGAGGGGGAATCCCTACTCCGGTTGTGTCACACCGATGTCTATTTTCGCCTCTCTCCGGAACGACAAGCAAATACGACTTCAGGTGCGGTAGAAAACGGGTTGGTGTTCGGCATTCGTCCGGAACATATCACAGCGGTGGGTCAGTCGGCGGGAGAAACGATTCCTGCTGATGTGCATCTCGTTGAACCGCTCGGTCCCGTCAATATTCTTGACATCCGTCTCGGCACACATTCAGAGACCCAAGAACCTATTCTCCTTCGGGTCAGGACGCATCCGACGTTTCAGGTTACGGCTGGGGACACCGTCTGGTTAAATTTTGACGAAGCAGAGATGCATCTCTTTGACCGAGAAACCGAGCAAGCCGTCTGGGGAAAGTAGCGGTCAGCCATCAGCAGTTTTATAGACATAGCACCCCTGAATCAACGTCAGAATGCGCGTGTGGCATTCTACGGGGGTGAGGATACGAATTAACCAAAAACCTGCCTGAAACGAAATGGAAGGCAGTCCAGGAGCAATAAATTAAAAATGAAAATACCGTGTCGTTTAGCGGCTTTTGACTTGGATGGGACACTCCTCAACAGCGAACATGCAGTATCACCAAAAAACCGGGACGCGCTTCGGGAACTCGCCGCAAAAGACATTCTTGTGGTGTTAATTTCTGGGAGGATGCACCGGTCTATCAAACCGATCAGCGATCAGATCGGACTGGAAAACCCGATTATCTCTTACAATGGCGGGATGGTCCAACACGCGACGACGGGTGAGGTGTATCATCATACACCTGTTCCAGCCGACTACGCGATGGCGGTCGTTGGTGACTGCGTTGCGCAGAATTTGCATCTCAACTTCTGTTTGAATGACGAACTTTACGTCGCTGAACGCAACGCATGGAGCAACCTCTACGAAGCGCGAACAGGCGTTCCGGCGACACCTGTCGGCGACCTACGTGAATTAGCCGGAGAAACCCCCACAAAGTTACTCATCATCCATACACCCGAAAAATTAAAACCGCTTTTAGACACTTTTCAGACCAATTATGCGGAGAAGCTTTACGTCACGCAGACCCAGGCGGAATATATTGAATTTATGAATCCGGAAGTCGCTAAGGGACGCGCACTTACAGCCCTCGCCAATCGGTTTAGCATTCCGATGGAGACAGTTGTTGCTTTCGGTGATAGTTACAATGATGAAAGTTTACTCAAGACAGCGGGGTTCGGCATAGCAATGGCAAACGCAGTGCCACCGATCCGTGCATGTGCCGATCATATTACGACGACCAATGACGATGACGGAGTCGCAAAAGCGATTTGGGAATTGATTCTCTAAAGCGTTGGAGTATGTTCCCTCAAGTTTGCTCTCCAGTCGGGTGACTCCTTTGCTGGCGATCATTGTCTTGCATTGACGTCATGAAACTTTTTGTAAGGAATATCCGCAACGAGTACGTAAGAGTTTCCTTCCTGTTTCAAGGACATCGAAACGGAGTTAACGGAAAATTCAAAATACTTTGCCAGAACTTCTGCTAACTCATGATGTAATCTTGTCATAAAGCGGTCATCTACATCAAGCCTATCTTGTGTAATGACAAGTTTTAGGCGCTGCTTGGCAATGCTACTCGACTTCGGTTTGCGCCCGAACAATTGTCTTAGATTGATATTCATCAAGTTTGCGGTTTGGAAACCCACTCTTTTAAGATTGGGAAGAAACCGCCCTCCTTTTTTGCCTTAAAAATGAATGTTGAATATCTTATACGCTTGCTTGGAGTTTATGATAGAAAGACGCTTTATCTATTTCTGAACCAATTGACGATATTGGTAAGCAAGCCTTTCTGCTCTAAGTCAGGTATCGGGATTCGTTGTCCAGTGAGCCGGCGTGCAATGCGCATATAAGCTTGGGAACCGGGGGAAGCGTCTTCGTATACTAAAGGAATCCCGCGATTCGTAGAAGTAATCACACCCGTGTCTTCAGGAACAATACCGATCAGGTCGATGTTAAGGATATCCAAGACATCTTCTTGGTCCATCATGCTACCGTTCCCCACGAGTTCCGGGGAGAAGCGATTTAGCACAAGGTTGATCGGTTCGATACCGGCATGTTGCAACAACCCGATAATCCGGTCGGCATCCCGAATCGCAGATACGTCCGGTGTCGTGACGACGATGGCTTCATCTGCGCCTGCGGAAGCGTTGCTGAAACCCCGCTCAATCCCTGCGGGCGAGTCAATCAACACGAAATCGTGTTCTGACCGTAACTTGTCACAAATCGTTTTCATCTGTTCTGGTTGGATGTCGTCCTTGTTGTTTTTCTGGGACGCTGCCAGTAACGTGAGTCCATCGACGCGTCGGTCTTTCACAAGAGCTTTACTGAGTTCGCATTGCTTTTCGATAACATCCATTGAAGTGTAGACAATCCGACTCTCAAGTCCCATGACGATATCGAGGTTCCGAAGCCCGACATCTGCATCGACAACCACGACGGTTTTACCAAGCAAGGCGAGTGCTGTTCCTAAATTGGCAGTAGAGGTGGTTTTCCCGACGCCTCCTTTTCCTGACGTTACGACGATTACTTTTCCCATAACCCGAAACCTCCTGTATTAAAACTTAACAAATTTCTCAATGATAATAACATCTTCTACCCCGACGCGCGCGATTTCTGGATACCCTCGGGGTTTTTGGTTCATAGGTCTGCGATTTATAAAGCTCCCAATTTGGAGTTGGACAGGCACTAACTCCATGGCGATAATTACAGCCGAGGGTCTATTATTTAAACCTGCGTGTGCGTTCCCGCGTAACGCGCCAAGCACGACAATATCGCCGCCCGCTCGGACTTCCCCACCCGAATTGACATCGCCGTAGATAACGAGACTCCCTTGTGGGAAATCTTCTATCTGCCCTGAGCGAATCGTATACGGTATAATCCTTGAAGGATCGGTATCTCGCGTCTGCTGCGGGACTGTTCTTTGTGGAAGGGCGTGCGTCGTGGGTGCCGCAGCGATAGGGGGCGGGACTTGCTCATCAACAGTTTCAATACCCCGGACCTGCAGATTGTAAGTCTCCTGAAGTTTAGATTTTAAATACGCCATTTCCTCCGGTTTCAAGGTAGGCCCCTTCAGATCAATCTGCACGGATGCCCCTCCTAAAGGTTGATTCATCCGAGAGATTTCCTGTTCAATCGCCTCTTCAACTTCTGTAATTGACAGATGGGGCCTGATAATCAGGTGTAAGCCATCTCTATATGCTCTGAGCGCTACATTGGAGTTTGCCATTTTTCTATCTTCTTTAAGACTTAAGCTTGCTGCTTTTTTACCAGCTGCGCCAAAACGTAGGGTCCCTCAGGAATTACTGCAATTTGAGCATCTGCGCCGTATCGGGTAAGGAGTTCATCAATACCTGCCTGCGCGCTTTTCAAAGGATGCACGAACAACTTTACACGTTGATGATACGGAATGCCATCCGTGTAGAAATAGATATCTGCTTTCCGCGCGACCTTTGCTAACTCTTCTAACTGCCACTGATCGATGACAAAGTTTGCTGGATTGTAAAGCCCTTGCACGAATGCGGTTAAATCATCGGTCTTGAAAATCAGGTCTGTAAACGGCTTGCTACCGATCCCTTCACTGCATGCCGCGACGAGCAGGATACTTCCGCCCTGCTTGACAATCTCAACGGCGGTTAGCAAGCCTTTGATCGCTTGATAGAACGTCGCATCTAAAGGGTACCCTGCGCTGGAAACAACAACGGCATCTGCTGCGGTGGGTAACGTAACCTTGGCGTGCTTCTCGACAAACCCCGCACCGACACGGTGGGACGCAACCATGTCGCCTGCGAAAATACCCGTGATCTGGCGGTGCTTATCAATGGCAACGTTCAGGTTAAAGTCAGCACCAGCCATCAGCGCAATTTCTGTCGCTTCTGTATGGAACGGATTCCCATCCAAAATACCCACAGCCGATTTTGGATGCTCCATCAGTTCGGGACCGTGCATCACCCGCATTGTCTCGATGGAGGCGATGCCTGGACAGATAGCCTTTCGACCGCCAGAGTAACCCGCCATCAAGTGCGGTTCAATCAGACCGGTGATAATTTTCAGATCCGCTTCAAGATAGGTTTTGTCAATATAAATAGGGGTTCCGTTCTCTGTTGTGCCTAAATAGGTGTGTGTCTCTATTTTCTGCGAAAAATGGTTGACGATACGGTATCTCTCCATAATCTCGCGTCCAACCATCGTTTCGAGTTCTTCTGCGTTATTCGGGCGGTGGATACCTGTCGCAATGAGGATCGTTATTTTCTCGCTTGGGATGCCCCTCTGTTCGAGTGTTTCGAGGATTGGCGGGAGGATCACTTTATTCGGCACGGGTCGAGTTATGTCGGAGATAACAATACATGCTGACTCGCGCCCTTTTGCGAGTTCAGCCAAAGGAGGCGAGGCAATAGGTTGAGCGAGTGCCTCGCGGACGGCACTATCTTCATCTGGCAGCGGAACGCTTTCCGAGATTTCAAGAACCCCCGCTACATTTTTGTCGGGAATCTCAATCGGTAGTGTTCCGGTCCCATATTTCATTTCGACTCGCATGGTGGAATATCCCTTCAGATTGGCTAAATTGGGTGCGAATACTGGTACGCCGATCGCTCATTGGAAAAACTAACCCCTGTCTATATTATAACGTTTTTTCAGAAAAAAAGCAAATTTATTTTTGAGCTTTGTTATGGTTGTCGTAATTTGCGGCGTATGTGCAATTTTTGCGCAATTTTTGACAGGAACAACGCTTGACTTTTTTGAGGCGATATGTTAAAATCTATGGATAACGTGAGTTCGGCTTATGGTGCCTGATCAACATAAATGGAGATTTCAAGATAAATGGAACGGAGTGAGACTGACATGCATCGCATTGAAGTTACCACCAAACCCAACGGTGCGGGACGGAATTGGTTGGAAGTTGGACATTTTGAAACGGATACACTGGGTCGCAAACAGTGGATTAAAAAGAATGTGCCGCATCAGGAATCGAAGTTAACCGTTGATAGGCAATACTCGCCCCGCGGTGAAACGATTGATTGGATCGTTATTATTCCCGAGAACTATCCGTTCACACTCGTCAAAGTTAACTACGACCGACTCAATCCCAAGGAACTTGAAGTGCTCTGGGACCCGGAGGGTGCCGCACACTCCGAGACTGCCCGTGAAGACAAAATTAAGCGCATCTTTGAACTCGCCGCTGGTAATGATGAACTCACCGAGTTGCTAAAGGAGCTCCTCTGAGCAGATCAATAGTTTTGAAGTTGAGAAGTGTGCGAAAGTAAAAAGAAGTTTGCGAGTGTGCTAAAGTTGTAAAGTCTGTAAAGTTTAAAAAGGCAATTGGAACTTCCAAAGTGCTGATGCAACTTCGCAACTTTAGAACACTTTACAGATTTTAGAACACTTTACAACTTTCTACCAGACACGTAGCCTGCAACAACCGCGCAGGCGGGTCTACGGAGAGGCACTTTATTTATTAAACCTACCTAATCGACCCGCAAGGAAAAATTAAAAATCACCAGCCGTATCGCTCGGGTCCCCACGGTTTCGATACCAATTCCTGTTTCGCCATGATCATCGTTTTACTCGGGACATCCTCGTATAGGATGACACCGGGACCTACGACACTATAAGATCCGATACGTCTCCCCGGCATGAGAATCGCATTCACACCCGTCCGACAGTAGTCTCCCATATAGGTCGCGTTTGCACCGTAAGGCGGAACCTCGTAACGGCCTTCCACCCGCATTGGTGTGTCCCCATCATCGAATCGGAGGGTTCCACATACCGTTGCTGCACCGATATCGGTCGCGCATCCGAAAAGACCCGACATCTCACAGTAGTGATAGAGATAGACCTTATCGAACAGCACCCCCGACATCTCAGCCCCGTGACCGATAATACACCGATTTCCAATGACAGTGCTACCGACATCGCAGTAATCGCTAATCCTGCACTGATCCCCGACGAAAATATTTCCGTGTAGGATCGCACCGTTTGTGATGTTATTGTTCGCACCTGCGATGAGCGTCCCATTGATAACGACACGCGGTCCAATGACGGAGTTTTTCCCAAGCACGACGTGTCCATTAATTTCAGCGGCATCTGAAATTTTCGCACCCGCCGCGATGCAGTCTTCTGTAACCTGTGCAGCGAGATAATCCACCAACCGGTTGTTCGCCTCCAGCACGTGCCACGGCTTATCGACATCCACAAGAAATCCCTCTGTCTGAACTGCCAACACCTCTCTATCGTCGTCAATCATGAGTTGCATGGATTGTGCGATTTCGGATTCCGGGGGTGGCATGCCACCGACAGGCACCCGTGTAACAATGCCGGGATTCCTTAACAGGTAAGGGACTGCTGTCGGGGTGAAGGCGTAGACCCCACAGAGCCGATGTGAACCCCCGCGCGGGTGTCCCTCAATACCGGTAAGTCTTGTGCTGCTTTTGCCTTCTGTCTCCTTTGTGGCGATACTGCCACAGAGCCAGTCGCTCGCGTCTTCGTTATCAAGCCGTTGCACCAATGCCGCCGCTTCCACAGTGTGGGTACAAAATTCGCTAATGACGTTGCGGAAGGTGTCGGGTGTGGTTACAATATCCCCGTAAACCGCGAGGAAGGGTTCATCTTCGACATGCGCTAATGCACTCAACACAGCACTCGCAGTGCCGTCGATGGGGTATTGTGTAACGAAAACAACGTTGGGTATATCGGCGAGTACCCCGCGCACTTGTTGCGCGTAGTGTCCCACGACGACAACGATCCGTTCGCATCCGACTTCAAGCAAATTCTCTACGACCCGTCGAACAATGGGGGTATTGGCGACAGGGAGTGTGCATTTCTGTCGAAATTCCCCGTAGGGCCACACCTTACGTCCGAGTCCTGCAGCGAGTACAATCGCCGTTTTTATCTTCATATTTCTCCATATTGAAAGTATTGCCAATTTTACTAAAGTTTGGACAATTCGTGTTTCGTATTGTATATTTTTCCGCGAGTTTCAGACGCTCATGGAACTGTAAAAAAGCACCAATCCGACACGCCAGCGGAGTGTCATGTCTATAGGATTCCTAATTTTCGCCATGCGATATGTTGATTCATAAAGTCTGCTAAAAACGCTGGATCGGGCTGAGCGGTATCCAATCGTTTCTCATAAGGGACAACGCCAATCACGGGAATATCTGTCAATTTCTCGATTTCAACGGGGTTTGTGGCTTCGGCGAGTCCTGCTGCCTCACGGATGTGCCTGTTCAGAACGATACCGGCGATCTGGAGTCCGAACCGCTGCGCGAACGCCACAGTCAGGAGTGTATGGTTCAATGTTCCCAGACCTGCCGCTGCGACAATGAGGATCGGCAATCGCAACTGGTGGATGAGATGCGCCACGAGGCAGTCGTCTCGGAGTGGGACGGCGATGCCGCCGACACCTTCCACTATCACGAAGTCGTATTTCTGTTGAAGTGCTGCGAAGGCGGTTTTAATACATGAAAGATCAATCTCTCTGTTTTCGATTCTCGCCGCCACGGACGGTGCCAACGGGTGTCGGAGGTAAATCGGGTTAATCGCGGCGAGTTCATCGTCGACGTGTGCCGCATGCTTAAGGAATTGCGCGTCAGCGGTATCGCCTGAGGCGATCGGTTTCATCACCCCGACGTTTGTCCCGGCGTGTTTGAGCGCAGCTGCCAACCCTCCTGCGATGACCGTCTTCCCGATTTCTGTCCCTGTGCCTGTAATAAAGATGCCGTGTGCCATGCTGTTTCTTATTCTGATTGTTCCAGTTCGATACTCAACATAAAATCGACAAAGGCTTCTGGATCTTGGCGGCAGTTTTCAAAGAAACGGTTCATATATTCATAGACGATCCGTGTGAGTCGCTGCTGCGCGAAAATACCTTTCTTAGGATTGTCCAGTAAACCTTCCATGGTCTTGATCTCGTTCAACAACCTTTGTCCAGAACCCGGATCAAGTTTAAGGAGCTGCGTTACTTTACTGTGTTTGAGAAATTCTTTATCAATCAGTTTTATGCTTGTAGACATAGGAACCTCCTTTGTCAGGTATGTCAATATACTAACATTTTTAAGAAAGGAAAGGAATAAAAAAAGGGATGGATGTTTTGATTTTTTCTTTGAATCTGTTATAATCTTAACGCATTCAGGAATAATCAGGACTTACGCAAAATTACGGAATTCCACCAACTACCACATAGTAGGATGCGGTTAGGAGGGAAATACCCTATCAAAAACACCGCACCTACCGGGGAATTGCATAAGTCCAAAATAATTTTATAGTAAAACCCGAAAATATCTGCACACCCGTCGGTAGGTGCGGTTTGCAACCGCACCGAGTCTTGTGTAAAAGTAATTACGGAATCTACTATAAATTATTTGCGGGCGTACCGATTGGAAGTTGCCTTATTAATCAATTTCGGTGAGAAAAGTTTAAAATATAAGAGACTGATTCTATCACAACGCAATACTGCGGCTCGTCCTTGAAAATGTATTGATGTGCCATTGTCAGCATCGCGGATGATGGGTTATCCGCGATGAGGTGTAATTGTCAGAATCGCGGATTTACGCGGATTATACGGATTACGCGGATTGTGGGTCGTGTTCTATGAGGTGCGATAGTAAAGGTTATTTTTTCGAGGGGTTTATCCCAGAACGAAGAAGTGAATTTGATATGGGGATCACGCCATGGGTATATCTGTCTGAATATAAAGAAAGCGGCGTGGAGTGGGTTGGAGAGATACCAAAGTATTGGGAAGTGAAGCGGTTAAAATATGTTGCAGACTTAAATATGGGGCAATCACCACCTTCGGAAGAATACAACAGTGATCAGATAGGAACACCTTTTCTTCAAGGCAACGCCGAGTTTGGGTTGCATCATCCGACCCCTAAAATTTATTGTCCAACAGCAAAGAAATACGCGAGACCCGGTGATATTTTACTGTCAGTTCGTGCCCCTGTAGGAGCAATCAACATCGTAGATCAGGGATATGGGATCGGTCGTGGACTGTGTGCAATACGCTCGCGAATCAATCAACTTGAACGCCACTATGCTAAATATTTGCTTGAGGTAGTTCGTACCGAGTTACATGTTGTTGCAACTGGAAGTACTTACGACGCTGTTGCAGTAGATGATATTTCTAATCTCACTTGCGTTGTGCCACCACTTTCTGAACAAGCACAAATCGCTGACCTCCTTGACCACAAAACCCAGCGGATTGACGACCTGATAGCAACAGAACAGCGAAAGATTGAGCTCCTCAAAGAATACCGTCAATCCCTCATCTTCGAAGCCGTGACAGGTAAGATAGATGTCCGAAACGAGGTGTAGACCCGTGCCAACGTATACAGAGACAGATTTCGGAGACCGAAAAATTATGTTGCGGCTACTGTTCGGGGTATTGACTTAGCGGTTACCAATTTGCAGGCTTCTAATTCTCTTGTGTCGGTTTATATTGATGGTCTGGTCAGGACTCAATATAAGGAGTACCAACGTAGATTACGGGGACTTGGATGTCAAGTTGAAAAGGTGCGAGGTGGAAAGGATGAGAACGAACCGCTCATCCGGTTAGCAGATGCAGTGGCTGGTGCTACAAGGGATTTGTTAGAATACGAGGACAGTGAACTTAAAGAACTTTTCTCACTCGCGATAAAACGTGAAATTCTGGTTGGGTGGAGGAATCCTATTTTCCCTGAACTCCCGGGGCCCCGCCCCACGGTGTCCATGTAATATAGGGCAGAACACAGCGGTCCCGCCCTATAGGACAAACTACAGAAAACCACCTTAGTGAAAGATGGGCAACCTATCCTACTGACCCAACAGCAGGCAGCTCGGCATACGCAACAGTTTTCGGCTGCGATTTTACTTCTGGTTCTCTACTTGTGTTTTAAACTATGGGTCATCCGGCAGAAAACCACCTTAGTGAAAGATGGGCAACCTATCCTACTGACCGGTCAATAGGCAGCTCAGCATACGTAATAGTTTTCGGCTGCTACTTTACTTCTGCAAGTGAAATTATTTAATAAAGTATACCCGATTTCGCGTAAAAAGTCAATAAATTTTCGCAATTTCTGATTTTTTTTCAAAAAAGGACCTATTTTCTTGATTTTTATGTCGAATTTTTTGAAATTGGTGTAAAACGCAAATTTTATATGTTATAATTAAGGCAAGTGGAAGTCAAAAGGAGGAAAACAAATGATTGACCTTGCACAGCATGGGATTAAAATCTTAGCATCTCACTTTGCCGCGACAAACCTGAGTGACTCTGCAAGGGTCTTTGAAACATTCGTTCATCGCATGCACCGTGAGCGGAAGTATGATCGACTTAAACAGTGGTGGAACGATATGGATGCTTTGCGAGTAATCCGAACTGCGGAACATCATATACAGCGTCTGGTATCGGAAGCGAAGTTACCTCCAGATCCGGTTCAAAAACTCTCTATAAGTGAAAACGGGCGTATCCAGTTCATGGGAAAACCTATTGGTGAAATTTATAGTTATTACCGTACTGTCCTTCCGCAAGAAATGCAGATTAAGATAGCGTATGATAGTTTGGTTCAACGGTTTTGGAAATTTTTACAGCGGGAAAAATGTGCGATTTGCCTCTCTGAGAATGATTTGGCGATTCAAATCTTTATTCCACGAACTGACCTAAGCCCTGAATTTGACCTTGAGTCTGAATGGAATATATTTATCAAATTCGCTTATTCAAGTAATGAACTCTATAAGTCTTTTACACTCTTTATTAATCACATTAAAATTGCACAAACTGATCGTTCTGGTGCTGGTGTAGGGTACGTCCGCTTCCCACCTGCTACAAGAGATATGGCCTATTGCTTAGCAGCTTTTTATTTTGCAACTCTTGAAAATCAAGTTTTGTTTGATAAAACTTACAATGATAACAGTAAAGCTGTTCAAAGGGCTCATTTGAAAGTAGAGGAATACAAAGACGGGTTGAGTCAACCTACACTCTCCTCACAGAAGCGGAATTTGAATGAAAAAAAACTTGATGAATGGCAAACCAAATTATCTATAGCAAAGGAAATATTTGAAGGTGTTAAACAAACCAATCAAATAGAACTTAAGCGGAACTTATCTGAATTGCAAGAGGAAATTGGTGAAAAGGATTTTGCGCGTATCCAAAGACTTTCTCGCCAGTTTCATGGAGCAGCAAGATGGCAATTTGGCCCAAGTGTCAAACCTAAGTCAAAAAACGGGAATATTGAAGGGACTATAATTGATATTCTTAACGAACCTCTTGCTCCACCAACTTGCCCGTTGGTATCCATCAATCAAATTCTAGGATTCATAGAGCGCAGGGCTGGTGATATGAAGGGTGCCAATTTCTGCTACAGTTGTGGTAAACTTTTTTCCAAGGAAGATCGAAAGTATAAAGCCAATCGTTTTGTTCTTAAAGATCCATCCCAACGCCCCCAATCGGGTGGAGGTGAGACTAGCCCGAATATTTGTGGTGATTGCATGACGGTTGCCTTTGCTTGTCCTCTTAAACTCACAAGTGGAGCGATTGTTGTACAGCTCGCACCACATGACCAGACAGATGAGTCTTTTTCTATTGAAAATCATCTGAGAATGTTGACCCTTGGAGAGTTAAATTTGGTTGCAGGACGCTATCTTTTGATTAATTGCCGAGAGTTTGTAGGTAGTGGTAACAGCCGCGCATTGATATGCAACGACCCTTATTGGCCGGCTCACCCATAGCGGCGGTGTCGCTATTCAAGCGATGGGACCTGAAGAGAAGCAACGTGCGATGCACCCGTCGATGATACGAAAAGCCCCCGAGGCCGATCCGACACCGACTCCCTTCAAACGGGAATACAATCAACCGGGGCTTCTCTATCCCGTCTATAACCACTGCTTGAGTATAACAGAGAGCGAATTTTCGACTGTAGCTTATGCATTCATGAGCGCATTAGCACGGTTAGGGGCAGGTAATCCGAAAGGCATTAAAATCTACGATGCACCTCATTTGACGAAAGAGGATGCTGAAGAACCATGGATCGTCGTTGACCGGTATCTTGCCCCGCTTGGCAAACGTCCTGTGATTTCACCGGCTATTATAGATATTAAAACAGCGAAAAAACAGTTTACAAATGCTGTCTTTTCGATTGCGGGGAGCCTACGAGAACCTGCTGGTGAGTTGACGCACGGAAGTTTCCATCGCTACATCGGGGATACTGCCATTGCCAAATTATCGGAGTATCTGCTTAGGTTTGAGGAGGAGGAACTCAATGTGGATGCTGGAACTGATAATTAAACCGACATCAGGATTGACGTTTCGACGAATGCCCTCGTCGATCCTACATATCAGTACGTACCCTTTTCTACCACCGACAACGATGTCAGGCTTTTTACGTCGCCTCAAGCTGTTGGAGACTGGATATCTCCCAGAAACTGCAGTTAAAGATCCGAATTACTATACCTTGCCTTCCCAACTCTGCCCATTGGGTGCGTATCCAGTAAACGGAAAATTTTCGGTACACACTACAAGGCGGCAAGGACCTAAGGCGTTTAATCACAATGCTTTTTCAAAACTCCTGCGTTATAGGTTAAAAAATGATAAAAGAAACTACCAACTCCATACGTGGGAATACCTTTTCGTAGAACAACTCATTGGCTACGTGGTTTCGGAAGACGTTGAACTTCTGAGCCAATTGAAGACGGTTGAAAACTTTGGGTGCAAAATCGGCAAGGAAGGATACGCTTTTGTAGAGGAGATTTGCGGACCGACTGAACTCAGTCTAAAACAGATAGAAGCAGAACCTGACACGCTTCTGCCCGGAACAGCACTTGTTGGACAACCTTGCGAGGCGTTTCCCATGTATCGTTATGCTTGGAGAGTTGGAGCATCTGAACGCACAAATCTTGAAAATCCTGAACCGAGCTCTATTAACGGGTTTGTTCCATTTGTTGCGGGACAGATTCACGGCACGATTAAATTGGAATACTACACGAATGGGATCGTTCATCTCCCGAAGCCTTTCATTGATGAGCTGCTGAAAGGAGCAACAAGTGACTAATGCAATAGATACTGTTAAGGTGGGTCGAGTTTTCTTTGAACCTGATAGCGGACCTGATGTAGAAAAGGTGACTGTCCTTACATTGGGCAGCCACGTTGGGAATGTGGTAGAGTTAGTTAACCAATTTGACCCTAAATACTTCAGAATTGATTGCAGTAAAACCCGCGATTGGTTGATACGCGCCGCCGAAAAACATGATGATGCAAAGCCGGAAACCTTTCGCGTAACCTATCGAAGTTGGAAGGAAAACGGGCGAAAATCTCTCGGTTATTCCTTTGCCGGACACCGTTTTAGAGTTTCTGATGACAATCGCTATGTTGAACTGCTCATTCGGCTGCATCATGAATTTTCTGTTGAAGGTATCGTCAAAGCACAAGCGGAACTTGCCGGTAAGACGGAGTTTTCTGATGCAGCAGCTAACAATTTTCCAATAGACCTATACATCTTGGAGATGTGCGACCAGATTGAAGCGGAACTTGAGACCTACGCTTTCACAGGTGAGGTCCAACCACGCGTCTTTATGGATTTTCACTCGCGCTGTGAGAATGGAAAGAATGTTGAAGTTAGTCCTTATCCGTTTGGTGAGGAAGAAATCCGTTTATCCCTTGTGTATTATGAATTCGATGTGTGCCAAGAGTACCGCTGTCAAATATATGAGGCACTTGCAGGGAACAATCGGAAAAAAGGGGTTGACTTTCTCCGTAAAATGATTGTCAATGCAAACAACAAAGTGGAATGCCAACGCAAGGAGATGATTTTATGCAAAGCGCAATAGAGGCGTATCAAAATCTTGCAAAATTCGAGCCAAATCCGATGCAAGAAGAACTTTTCTCTCACATTGCAAACGAAGATATGAATCCTGCACTTCTGCTCAAAGCACCCACCGGCAGTGGAAAAACAGAGGCTGTGCTAATTCCGAGTCTTAAAGCTGAGCGAAGACTTTTTCTCATTTTTCCTTCACGAAGTCTTGTTGATGATCAGATTAGTCGGTGTGAGAAATACCTCCGGCAAGCCTCAGGAAAGTCAGATAGATCTTATGCCCTTGTTGTTGACACGGGTGTCGAATCCGTACGCACTGTCTTTAAGGGTGGCAAAGAATTGGAAAAAGGGAAACGTCACCTCTATGATGGGGATGTTATCCTGACAACGTTTGACAAATTTTTATACCGCTTTTTTGGATTCGGCGAGCCTAAGAAGTCTTATATCTATCCGTTCCGAATCCATCATAGTGGTGAACGCGAGAATCTTTTCTGTTTTGACGAAGTACACGCTTACGACCAAGTTGCGTTTGTCAATTTTGAACGCCTCATCAAAGCACTTTATAAAGCCAATTTGGATGTCGTCGTTATGACTGCGACTATGCCTGATACATACCAAAAAGAGCTAAATTTCTTAGACACTGTTGATTACATTACAGGCGACAATAAATTGAAATTAGAGTGTTGGCAGAATCGAATACCGGAAAGGCGACATCCAAATAAAGCGATTGAGCATATTGCTGCAAAGCCGAAAAAAGTTCGGGACGAGATCTGTGCCTATATATCTAAACAGTACGAACCAGATAAGCGAACTATTATCACCATTGAAACCATCGAAGATCTCGTACCGGTTTACCGGTCCATGAAAGAACGGAACCGCGGAGAAAACATTTTCCTTTACCACGGACGACTCACTGATCGCAAACGGAAAAAGGTTTATGGTAAACTAAAGGCGCGTGAAAATAATGATGAGGGTTATCTCCTTTTCACAACAAGCGCGATTGAGGTAGGATGCGATCTTGACGCACATCTACTTATCACAGAGTTATGCAACCCCGATTCCCTTATCCAACGTGCAGGCCGGTGCAACCGCAAAGGGAAGGTTCCTAATGCTAAAATCGTTGTTGTAGGCGACAAGATACGTCCGTTCCTTTCTGATATTTCTGAAGAAGAGGAGAAAGAGTACCTTAACGTATTGCGAATGCAGCAGAACGGTAGATTTGTTCCGAATGAAATTTTTGACCTTATGAAATACGAACCACATTCGGACTATAGGGCAGAAGTGCTTTTCGATATGCTATATGAGTATCTCTACGAAGCCCGACTGGAGAACAAACCTTTGCACGATAGAGGCCTTGTGATTACGCGAAGTTTTGAACCTTCAATCACGCTTACAACTAAGATCCCGGACGAATCTAACCATCGCCCAGAAAACGCTGTGGGGGTCTCTGTTAGGAATTGTATCGCTTGGAGTGACAAAGGTAGAAATGAGTCTGTGAACCCCGATTTTAAGGTTTACCAGCGATTTTACGATGAACAGCGTGAGGAATTTAAGTTTAAGCCGCTTGATTGGAGTGAAAGCATCTATTTTAAAGAACTCTTTATTGAGGTCCCCGAACCTTACTTTTGTCAGGAGTTAGGCTATGTTAAACCGCCCAAGGTTTTTGAAAACCGCGGGACTAGCGGGTACCGACGAAATTTTGTTTATCACACAACTGAAGATGGTAAGTCTAAAGAAATCTGGCTGCATTATCTAAAAGATTTCGAGAAACCACAGTCAGAAGATGAAATACAGCTTCCACCACCAGAACAAGTTGATCCAGAATCTCAAAAACCTGAAAAATCTTTTGAACCTCCTCCACAAGGAGGTGAGCAATTGACTCTTTTGGAGTGTTGATTAAGGAGGAACTCCATGCCCATCAGCACACTCATCTCACTCATACCCGAAACCGATGTAACACTCCGACCCACCATGGGACACCACGCCCACGCTGCGTTCCTTTCTATCCTTAAGGAAAGCAACCCAGAGGTCGCAAAAGCCGTTCACGCGCCGGCGGCACAGAAACCCTTTACCGTTTCCCCGCTCATCGCGAAGGCTAAAAATCGTAATAACCGACTCTATATCAACGCAGGCACCGAGTGTAAACTCCGGCTCACGTTCCTTGATGATGAACTCTTTACACATTTCGGGAAAGCCTTCTTGACACTCGCAATGCCTCCGATCCGTTTGGGAGAGGCAGTCTTTCAGGTGAGACAGATGGTCTCGCACGCCACGGAGGAGCGGAGTTGGAGCAAAAGCGAAACCTACGCCGAACTCATCCAATCCGCAAAGATGGATACGAAAATGTCGCTCCGCTTCTACTCACCAACCGCCTTCCGCGGGATGACACCCCGCGGACAAAAGACCCGTAAAGAAGCAAACCTCGATCTCATCCGATGCTATCAGAGTTGGGTGAACAAGTGGAATGCCTTCTCGCCCATAAAACTCGACAGAGACGAAATCCTCACGTTCGTCCGAGAATATATTCAGTTGACGAGCGTCGCGACAGAGACGAAGAACCTCAACTTCGGAAGACATACCGAATTCGGATGGGTCGGCACATGTGCTTTTATTTTTTACCCCGAGCCTTCATTGGATGAGAACTTGCTCCGTGCAGCGAACTGTTTGGCAAACTTCGCTTTCTACTGCGGCACAGGCTACAAAACTACTATGGGAATGGGACAAACGCGCCGGATAGACTGAAAAGGAGCAGTTAGCATGTCTAAGACTTATATTCCACTCTCACAAATCAATACTTACGTCTTCTGTCCCCGGCGGTTCTACTACGAATCTATTGAGGGACATCAGGTCGTCAACGACCACGTCGAAGAAGGCAAAATCAAGCATGAAAACGTCCATACAGCCGTAACAGATCGGAAAAAGCGGGACAAGACGATCTCTCGACGACAGTATCTCGCGTCGGACACTTTGGGAGTCTCTGGATATACCGACCTCGTTGAAGAGAAAAACGGTATCCCGTATCCCGTTGAATTCAAGAAGGCAGGGATGGGGAACTGGCTGAACGATCAGGTTCAACTCTGTTTGCAAGGGCTGTTGCTGGAGGAGAAAACAGGGATTTCTATCCCACACGGTTACGTCTTCTACATCGGTTCTAAGCGACGGCGGAAGGTTCCATTTGACAAAGAACTCCGCGAGACGACACTCCGCTATGTGGCGGAGGCACGCGCACTCCTCGAATCCCGAAAAATTCCCAAACCGGTTCACGATAACCGCTGTAACGGCTGTAGCGTCCGTCCGATCTGTCTACCTGACGAGGTCGCTTACCTGCACGAATTGGACGACCGCCCCAAACGTATCAAGCCCGCGCTCGGTATTGATAATGTCCTATACGTCGATGAACAAGGATGTGCGATCAAAAAGACAGGCGAACGTATCCTGGTCGTGAGAGAGAACGAAATTCTCCGTGATGTTCCGTTGATTCATCTCGGACAAGTTGTCATCTCAGGCAACGTTAACCTGACGACACCCGCGATGCAGACGCTCTTGCATGCGGGAATCCCGGTTGTCTTTCTTTCTGCTTATGGACGCTACCATGGTGCCTTGACCCCGCAAGTATCCCGAAATTCGCTCTTACGGTCTGCACAACATAAGGTCGCAAATAATCCAGATGCGTGCCTTGAGTTATCGAAAGCATTTGTAGAAGGAAAAATGGCGAACATGCGGACGATGCTTCAACGTCGGAAATGGCAAGCACGAGATAACAAAAATCTCGTATTAGAGCCTTTATTAGCTAACATTAAAGCGATGCAAGCCATGGAAAAACGTATCTCTAAAGCGACAGAGCTGCCAGAATTGCTGGGCATAGAAGGCAACGCCTCCGCCGCATATTTCGGTGCATTCAACTTTATGCTCAAATCGGAGATGGGTTTTGATTTCCAACGACGAAGTCGCCGTCCCCCCGCGGACGCAACAAACGCGCTGTTGAGTTTCGCCTATTCATTGCTGACAGCAGATCTTATGTCCGCAATTCAGACAGTCGGGTTAGATCCTTACATCGGTTTCTTTCATCAGCTCAAATATGGTAAACCCTGCCTTGCCCTTGATGTGATGGAGGAATTCCGTCCCATTATTGCGGATTCCGTTGTGGTTACTCTCATCAACAACCGACGCATTAAACCCACGGATTTCACGCAATCCCACGGCGGATGGTATCTCAAGGACAGGTGTCGGAAAGTGTTCTACGCCGCTTATGAGACGCGAAAGAATGAGACAATTACGCACCCTATGTTTAAATATAAATTGACCTTTCGGCGTGCCATGGAACTGCAGGTGCGTCTTTTAGCGAAATATCTAACGGGTGAGATTGATCGGTATACACCATTGAAGATTCGCTAAGACCAAAACCTACAAACACGGGTGGAGGGTTGGAAGGTAGGGAAGGTGGGATAGGTGGAAAGCGTATGTTCCTTCCAATCTTCCGTCCTCTATGGACTTTGGGAGTGAGCGTTTAATGAGGAGTCGCTAAATGCATTACACAGTTGCTTACGATATTACAGATGACAAACGCCGGAACAGAGTCGCTAAAATCCTCAAAGACTTTGGCACTCGCATTCAATATAGCGTTTTTGAATGCAACACAGATCGCCGCGCCCTGCTGCGCTTGCAGAGCCGATTAGAGAAGGCGATTGATTCGCAAGAGGACACGATCACCTTCTACCATCTCTGTACGGCGTGTGAGAAGCAAATCGATCGGATAGGTTTAAAAAAAGGTCTTGACAAACAGTCATATATCGTCTAAAATTAACTATAGTTTGGACAATTTCAGTCAGGTTCATACCTTGTTTTCAAGGTATGTCTGATTTTTCTCGAGGGTTCTCACACATACCCAACTCCGAAAAAAATAAACTCGGAGGCCCCAAAGGATAGCCCCAGCGGGGCGAAATGTTTATAGAAACGCCATACCCCCCACCAGGCAAGCCCCAGCGGGGCGAAATGTGTATCCTTGAAAAAATTGTCCAAAGTTTAGCAAAATTAAGTGGTAAGATATTTCTATGAGCGGAAGGGGACCGAAAAATCCGGGACGCTCACAGAGAGGCGGTAACCCTTATGAGTCGTGCTTTCATGCTTTCAGCGGAATATTTCTGGGGCTTGTGTTTGCGGCGAAATATCTCGCTCATAGAAACAGTTATGATGGAGGCACGTCCAGTAAGGCTTCCGGCAGGGCGGACTTGAAAAGATAAGACTCTCGATTACGAGATTGAAACGGTGAAGCCTTCCTTCTCTCTCGGCAACTGGGTTCTCCCTTGAAAAGATAAGACTCTCGATTACGAGATTGAAACGATCATCAAACAGAACCAAACACGCACACCACTTCACTTGAAAAGATAAGACTCTCGATTACGAGATTGAAACAAACCAAAAGCCTTTGTATCGGGTACCCACGCATCATCTTGAAAAGATAAGACTCTCGATTACGAGATTGAAACAGGCTTTCCGATAAAACGACTGCTGACAAAGTGGGTGCTTGAAAAGATAAGACTCTCGATTACGAGATTGAAACAGCGCAAAACGCTTTTTCAGAAGCCGGAACGCTTTACTTGAAAAGATAAGACTCTCGATTACGAGATTGAAACTTGTAATAACGGGTTTCTCGCTTCACAGAGGATGGCATCCCACTTGAAAAGATAAGACTCTCGATTACGAGATTGAAACTGGTATGCCGCAGATGCCGTATTGGGGTGGCTATCTCCTTGAAAAGATAAGACTCTCGATTACGAGATTGAAACACAACGGCATCAACCCCCTTGTGATGGAAAAGTTTATACTTGAAAAGATAAGACTCTCGATTACGAGATTGAAACGGACGCTGCACGTGCAACCCCGAAGTGCGTCGCTGTGCAACTTGAAAAGATAAGACTCTCGATTACGAGATTGAAACCTTAAAGAGTAATTAGCACTTTCGCCAACCCACGCCACCCTTGAAAAGATAAGACTCTCGATTACGAGATTGAAACCAGGCAGAATATAGCGTCCCCAGCGGGATGCCTCAACTTGAAAAGATAAGACTCTCGATTACGAGATTGAAACCGCCCTACTCTGACAGGTTTCGGTTTACTTACCATTCACTTGAAAAGATAAGACTCTCGATTACGAGATTGAAACTTGGTATCGTTGAGGACATCCATCGCGTGAGCGAGTTAACTTGAAAAGATAAGACTCTCGATTACGAGATTGAAACCGTACTCCCTATATTTGATGCGATGGATAAGAAATTTAACTTGAAAAGATAAGACTCTCGATTACGAGATTGAAACAAGGCGAAATCATCTTCTCTGCACAGAACAACATCGCTTGAAAAGATAAGACTCTCGATTACGAGATTGAAACTAATAACGACACCGGCAATTTATGGTATTTAGTTCAGCCTTGAAAAGATAAGACTCTCGATTACGAGATTGAAACTCTATACGTCAGTATCCTTCCAATGACTCCACTTCGGATTATCTTGAAAAGATAAGACTCTCGATTACGAGATTGAAACTTGTGTTATGCTTGTTGTGGGTATCGTTGGGGTATCCTTGACTTGAAAAGATAAGACTCTCGATTACGAGATTGAAACCAATCACAAGGTTGTGTGTTTGCCTGTGGGGTGGGCGACTTGAAAAGATAAGACTCTCGATTACGAGATTGAAACTTAGAACCGAGGAGTGTGGAGGGGTTAAAAGCTTCCACTTGAAAAGATAAGACTCTCGATTACGAGATTGAAACAGCAGGTGATGTGAGTGCCCTGATTGATGCCATCATCAACTTGAAAAGATAAGACTCTCGATTACGAGATTGAAACGATGGTGCTTAGGGAGAGAGCTGCAGCAATAATATCACCTTGAAAAGATAAGACTCTCGATTACGAGATTGAAACGAATACCTTTCGCAGCGCCTGAAGGGTTGGGATCGTGACTTGAAAAGATAAGACTCTCGATTACGAGATTGAAACACTCCGAGATTGTGGGCCCCATCGAGTTCAAATGAGTCAAAACTTGAAAAGATAAGACTCTCGATTACGAGATTGAAACTCGTAATTAGGTCCACCGCCACAACGCCCGACCGCCACCCTTGAAAAGATAAGACTCTCGATTACGAGATTGAAACATCGGCATACCTTACACACGCGAGTGTGCAGGGGTGGGGCTTGAAAAGATAAGACTCTCGATTACGAGATTGAAACGAAGGTATTGTTGAAGCGTATATGATATACCCATCTACTTGAAAAGATAAGACTCTCGATTACGAGATTGAAACTAACAGGTATATGCAGCGTATACTTGGTGATTACCGATTTTCTTGAAAAGATAAGATTCTCGATTACGAGATTGAAACGTCAAAAAATACGGACGCGACGCTTTCGATGTTCAAACTTGAAAAGATAAGATTCTCGATTACGAGATTGAAACTTACGTGATTGCCCACTGGGGCGTGGCATTTCCAAGCCACTTGAAAAGATAAGATTCTCGATTACGAGATTGAAACAGACGCTTGGGCAGACGCGAACGCTCCTGAATCCGCTTGAAAAGATAAGATTCTCGATTACGAGATTGAAACACGGATGTAAAGCATGCCTGTTGTTTCGTCCCAATGGTGGTCTTGAAAAGATAAGATTCTCGATTACGAGATTGAAACGAGACTGTCAAAGGTTTAAATGGATTTTCGCAAGGGCACTTGAAAAGATAAGATTCTCGATTACGAGATTGAAACTAAGACGGGGCATTCCGCACCTGTCCGGTCCCGTACTTGAAAAGATAAGATTCTCGATTACGAGATTGAAACCTATGGACGCGGTGACAACACCCTGAACAAGATCCCTTGAAAAGATAAGATTCTCGATTACGAGATTGAAACATTTCGCCTGTTTCAGGATTCCTTATCCCAATATCAACTTGAAAAGATAAGATTCTCGATTACGAGATTGAAACTTTGAATCGTTGCCGACTGCAGAGAGTTTCCGTAACTTGAAAAGATAAGATTCTCGATTACGAGATTGAAACTGCATGCTTTATGGGAGCGTGCGTGTTTAGGCTTGAAGTCTTGAAAAGATAAGATTCTCGATTACGAGATTGAAACGTCGAGTCATCAATACCGGTACCCAATTCATTGAGCAACCTTGAAAAGATAAGATTCTCGATTACGAGATTGAAACTCGAGATACCTACGATGACGCTGCATCGAAGCGATGCTTGAAAAGATAAGACTCTCGATTACGAGATTGAAACTAGTCATCATCATGGTCGAACTCGTGTGCGTGTGCCTTCTTGAAAAGATAAGATTCTCGATTACGAGATTGAAACACAGGGTGCATCCCTTCAAAAGCGACTTGGTGACTGACTTGAAAAGATAAGATTCTCGATTACGAGATTGAAACATAGCGGAATTGGAAGCCACGGAAAACATCTATGTGACTTGAAAAGATAAGATTCTCGATTACGAGATTGAAACTACGCGCGCCGCGGGTTTGTGGTAAGGGAACGCGATTGAATGCACTTGAAAAGATAAGATTCTCGATTACGAGATTGAAACATGTATACATTTTATTTCTCTGTTGTTACGCGCGGGTCTTGAAAAGATAAGATTCTCGATTACGAGATTGAAACGCAGAGGAGGATTATTTCAGAATGTGGGTCGAATGCCGCCTTGAAAAGATAAGATTCTCGATTACGAGATTGAAACCCCCAAGATATGCTCGTTTTCACACATCCAGAGATAGCCTTGAAAAGATAAGATTCTCGATTACGAGATTGAAACTAATCCTGCTTTATTGGAAGCTGTAGATCTTGCAGAAGCGTTGGGTGTCAAGTACATCCGCATTGGCGGTGTTGTCTTTGAAGGTGAACGTGTGGACAACATAGAACTTAGTCTGACGGAGCACGAATATGTTGCTGCCCAACTTCAGCAGCTACAAGCAGCGAATCGACACATTAAAATCCATGATGCTTTTAGGACGCGTTCGCGTATGAAGTTCCCTCGATACAACGAAGGCGACACGTGCTACTACTCAAATCCTGCGACTGCGATTGGAGCCGACGGCAAAGTCTACGTCTGCTGCATTTGGAAGTATCGCCCAGAAGGTGTTATCGCTGATTTAAACCAAGAACGATTCGTGGATGCATGGCGCAACGGAGCGTTACAGAAGTTCTATAAGAATTTCAACATCGCTGAAAAGTGTACGCGCTGTTTCTTGAAAGAAAAAAACGATTTCATTCACTCGTTGGTTGAAGCGGAGCATATCAACTTTGTTTGAGGAGAAGCATATTCGATAGCAGGAAGGATATGATAATGAAAAGACTCATAACGATTGTTGCTATACTACACTGTGTTTTTATCCCAGCAGTCTTCCCGAACACATTACAGGTTGACGAAGAAGGCAATATTCTGGCGGAAACAGATCGCTACCTCGCTCGCTTTGAAAAAGGCGTTCTCGCCCACTTTCACAACAAACTCACACAGGAAACCTACACGTACGAGCATGGGGCGCAGGAAGACGAAAGATGGAGCGTCGGGGAAACACTTTTTAGAACAATAGACCGTCGCATCAATCATCTAATAGCCGTCGAAAAAATTTCACCTGTTCAGGTTAAGATAACTTATCAAGAACACGGCGGAACATATCATCTCTCTGTAGGAATCGATCCCAAAAATGATGATCTCCTCATTCAGCAAACCGGAATCGCAGAAAGTGGCGGAGCGCATGACGTAACCTGGGGTTTCAAAAACCTCTCGCATGCATCGGTAGATCTTATTCTTCCGGCGATGGGTGGTATTATTATCAATGAAGGTAATACGGAACGTGAGTTTGATAATTAATTTCTGAATTTTTTGAAGAAAGAGAACCCTTTTGG
>VXPE01000039.1 GCA_009839745.1 Candidatus Poribacteria bacterium | reverse complement strand
TCAGGTGGAAACCCACACTAAAAGTTTATGCTACAAAAGAGCAGTATGCGTAAGTTCTATATTTCATAAAACTAAACACCTGTGAAAACGGAAGAAACGACATGTTAATTAGCACAAGTCGTAAAAAAAGGGAACCTCCACGGTTCCCTTTTTTTATACCCTACTCTTGCAGGCAAAATACATTGTACCCAATTCCGCTCATCTGCAGAGTAAAGACTTAGCTTCATCCAGCGTCATTGGGGATTATTCATCATCCAATACCACAACAGTATCCCCGACATCTGTGGGGGAAATTGAAGTGGATCCGTCTGCGAGATAAACACCTTGTTGCTCATCTGAAGCAGAACTCTTTGTCCTAGCTCTTCTGGAGCCTTTCTTAGGTTCAACGTTTCCCTCACCTTCTGATACCTCTTCCTGTTGGTCCTGATAGGAAACTTCTAAATTCTGGAAACTGGAGAATCCACTTCCAGCGGGTATAAGTCTACCGAGAATAACATTTTCCTTCAGCCCGAAGAGTCTATCGGTTTGTCCACTGACAGCGGCATCCGTTAGCACCTTCGTCGTCTGCTGGAACGAGGCAGCGGAGATGAAGCTATCTGTACTCAAGGAGGCTTTACTGATGCTTTGAAGAATCGGTTCACCAGTAGCAGGCATGCCACCTGCTTCCTCAATCTCACTATTAACGCGTTCAAATTGCTTGCGTTGCACTTCATCGTTGGGATAGAAGTTTGTGTCGCCCGGCTCTTTGATGCGAATCTTCGTTAGCATCTGTCGGACGATCGCCTCAACGTGTTTATCGTTGATAGTCCCCTTGCCGTAGACTTTCTGGACTTCATCGACGAGATATGACCAGACCGCCTCATCACCCTCGACCGATACACCTTCAATAGTCGTCTGGCCGATACTCAAAATATCGTGTGGATTGAGATAGCCATCGGTAAGAGGTTCACCGGCATGCACCCAATCACCTTCAGCCACGCGTCGCTTCTCGTCAGGTATCTGATAGAGACGACTTTGATAGGTCCCGTGTTCAATGCGGTAGGCAGGAATCCCTGACTTCGTGCCAGCAGATTGGACGTAACCTTCAATTTCAGCGATTTCTGCGGCTTCACCGCGTTTCGGACGGCGCGCTTCAAACAATTCAGTGACACGCGGAATCCCCGCAACAATGTCAAGGTTCGCCGTTCTCTCATGAAGCTCTGCCAGCGTTTCTCCCTTCCGAATGCTATCACCCTCTGTTAGAGAGAAGGAGTAACCCGTAGGAATGACATGCGGCACCCGATTCCCATCCGATGTTTCTACTTCAATGCGCATCCGTAATGACAATTCATCGACCTCGAATCCGGGGGACCGTTTCACTGCCTCATTATACACCTCTTCGGACAATTCGTCGCCAACAGCGTATTGGAAATGCGGGTGAGAGACTTCGGTGACCGTGTGAGTTATCTGTAAATTTGCTTTGTCAAGCGCACGGTATTCCTTTGCCGGTAGAATCGTCCCAACCTCAAGCTGTTCATCAACATCCCGCTTATCCTCAGTTACCTGATAAACCAGTTCAACATCAAACCCTTTAAACTGGCGATGGTACGTCTTATAGTCCTCTTCACTCAGTTCAGTCCCAACCTCTAAGTTCAATTCCGGGTGATGGACACTAACGACATGGTAGAGTCCCTTGACTTTATCCGGTAACGAAGCATCCGTCTTACGGAGCGCCTTATACTCAATCTCGGTGAGACGTTGACCGACACTTAACGCTGTCGTTCCATCTTCGATGTGGGTCACTTCATAATGACGGGCGACATCAAAGCCTTTGTACTGTCTGCGGTTTGCGGATGATTCCTTTTGTGTCAAAAGGCTATCAGTTTCTAATGGACAGTCAGGATGATTAACCGCTGTAACACGGTACATACGTTCCGCGGCAAAGCCGCCCGCGGTGCGCTTACTTTCCGAAGTGGTGAACCCAGGATAGCGTTCATCGAACTGTTTTTTCTCACTATCGCTAATCAGCTCGCCCGGCTTGAGCGGACAGTCAGGATGATGAATCTGAGTGATGCGGTGGCGCAGCCTTTGAGCATCGAAACCCGTAAATCGTTTGTGTGCCCGGGTTAAGGCTGTTTCGCTCAATTCTTCGTCTGCTGTAAGCGGGCATTCAGCATGATACACAGCCGTTACATAGTACTGTTCAACGTCCTGTTTTTCAACTTTAAATGCGCGTTCGAGCTGTTGATACTCTGTGCGAGCATCCTCGTACTCACGGGCCGTTAACGTCTGATCAACCGTAAAATCACCAACCTCTGTATGGACAACGTAAACCGGCTTTGCCTCAACCTCAAATGGGTTCAGCAACGGAGCAATTGCCTCTGGGGCAACTTCGTCTCCTACCTTAAATCCGAAATCTTTGCTGGTTTGTTTATCTATCTCGGTTATACAATACACACGATTAAAGCTTGCATCTCGTCCGGAGACATTCGCAGTATCAGGACTATCAGCGTCACCATTCGTGCGCTCAGAAGACGCATTACCTGAAGATGCTGTGAGGCTTTCAATAGCAATACGCTCACCTGTCTCGGCATCCAAGTAATGCCATTCTCCACTCACGCCCTGCCTGACCTCTGCTCTTGATTGCTCTATCTCTGCTTCAGTGAGTTGCGTGCCGACACTCAATGAAAGCTTAGGATGTTGCACTCGCGTCACTCGGTATTTGGGGACCACAAAGCGTTGGAAGCCATAGTCCATCTGCGCCCTGAGGTATTCGGCATGAGACAGTCGATCCCCCGCCTTCAAATCACAGTTGCTATCCAAAACCTCCGTGACGTGGTACTGCCACGTTTTCGTATCAAAGCCTTTATAGCGCTCCATGCTTTCCGTGTACTGCTTCTCACTGAGCAATTCATTCGCTTTCAATGGGCAATTGGGATTGTTAACCCGCAGAACTTTATAGGCAGGTTCATCAAGACTTGTCCTATTTTCAGTAGCGATCCAAAGTTCGCCCTCTTTTTCAACCGTCCGACCGGGTTGGAAATCTCGGAAATACACGGTTCCGCTCGCTTTAGACAAAATTCTACGCTGACGCGCTTCTGAGACATCTTCAACGGCACCACCGGTGTGGAACGTCCGCATCGTGAGCTGCGTCCCCGGTTCACCGATAGACTGCGCAGCAATGATGCCGACGGCTTCACCAACGTTGACGAGATCGTTCGTCGTTAAATCGTTACCATAGCATTTCGCACAGACCCCGTCCTCGGTTTCGCACGTGAGCACAGAGCGCACTCGCACCACCGTTATGCCGAGTGTTTCAATCTTGTCCGCATTCTCTGCGGATATGACCTCGCCGGCTGGAACCAGCACCTCTCCGTTCTCTGGATGGAGAATATCTTCGGCGGCAGTGCGTCCATTAATTTTGAAAGCGAGATCGCCGCCTTCTGTCGCGAATTTTTGAATGCTGTTGAGGGTGCCGCAGTCTTCAGCGGTGACACGAACATCTTGCGCCACATCTACAAGTTTTCGAGTCAGATAACCCGATGCGGCAGTTTTCATCGCCGTATCCACCAGACCTTTACGGGATCCGTATGTAGAGTTAAAGTAGTCAAGGACATCCAGACCATCACGATAAGAGGTAGTGATCGGCGGGATAAGAATTTCGCCGCTCTGCTTCGCTTTCAGTCCGATAACGGCACTGATTTGCATAAATGGATTCTTCCGTGCCCGTGCGCCACTATCTGCCATGATATGGACCGGACTGAAACCCTCTACTGTTGTTTCGTCTACCTCTGCCCCAGTGGCATCGACCTTCGGATGAATCTTTCGAGGATCGGCCCGCTCAACGAGAGATGTCTCTAACCGAGGCAAGTCATCGAACATTTCATCCTCAACTTCTTTGAGGGCATCCAACCAGATGCGAATCTGCTCGTTTTCATGTTCTTCGCGCTCGGTCGCTGTGACGTTGCTGAGGAGCTCGTCAATATCTGCCTGTGCTTTGTTCACCAAACTATCACGATTGTCAGGAGTGATGTAATCCATGATACCGGGCGAAATACCGCTCAGCGTTGCATACTCGAACGCGAGTTTCTGGACTTTCTCAAGCACTTCAGTCGTGACACGTGTGCCCAGTTCGTTGAAACACCGATGAATCAGATCGGATAATTCCCTACCTCCAGCTTCGGCATTGAAGAATGGAAGTTGCTGCTCGGAGTTTTCATCTTCCCACTCTAAACCGGACGGCAGAACCTCGTTAAAGATAACTCTACCGACTGTTGTTAGAATGGGTTCAGCGGTTTTTCGGTCATCCCCGTTAGCTGGGAAGAAGAGTTGGATGCTGTCGTGCAGTTTAAGTTGACCTGCTGCATGAGCGGTGAGAACCTCTTCTGAGTGGGTGTAGCGACGGTGGGACCACGGCTTTTCACGGAGTGCCTCAAAAGCAGCAGGATCCCTTGTTGTGTAGGCATCATGAAGAAATGCGGCATCCGCTGCGTGCCCTGGCAACACCTTTGTCAGGAAACTGGGTCCGAGCACCATATCAAGCTCCGGAACAGCAACAGGATCACCGTGTGAAGGCTTGAGGATGTTATGACTGCTGAGCATGAGGAGCTTTGCTTCGGCTTGTGCTTCTACCGTGAGTGGGACGTGAACTGCCATCTGGTCACCGTCAAAGTCAGCGTTAAACGCTTTACAGACGAGTGGCGGAATCCTGATTGACTTGCCCTCTACTAAGACCGGCAAAAATGCCTGAATACCGAGTCGGTGCAAAGTTGGCGGACGGTTGAGTAAAACCGGATGATCCGCAATGACTTCCTCTACGACTTCCCATACCGGAGAATCGGAATCAACGTGTTCAGCAATATGCTTCGCACGCTTAATTGTCTGTGTATACCCATACGCTTGGAGTCGCTCAATAATGAACGGCTTAAACAATTCGACAGCCATGCGTTTGGGGATTCCACACTGATGCAACCCCAATTCAGGTCCGACAACGATGACGCTACGTCCAGAGTAGTCAACCCGCTTACCAAGCAGATTCTGACGGAACCTTCCAATCTTACCTTTGAGAACGTCAGCAAGGGATTTGAGCGGACGGTTCCCTGGTCCAGTGACACGCCTACCGTGCCGTCCGTTGTCGAAGAATGCGTCGACCGCTTCCTGTAACATCCGTTTCTCGTTACGGAGGATGACTTCTGGAGATCGGAGTTGTATCAATTTACGTAATCGGTTGTTCCGATTAATAACACGGCGATACAGATCGTTCAGGTCGCTGGTAGCGAAGCGTCCACCTTCAAGAGGGACAAGCGGACGTAAATCCGGCGGGATGACAGGAATAACATCCAAAATCATCCATTCCGGTCGCTGCCCGATTTCTGCAAAATCAGCCATCTGTTTCAGTTGCTTGGCGATCTTGAGCTTCTTCTGATGACTCGTCGTTTCGTTCAAGTCTTTGGTTAATTTTTCTATCTCCGCCTCAAGGTCAATATCACTCAGTAATTCGCGAATAACTTCTGCACCAGTGCCAGCCCGAAATCCGCCCCAGTACTTATTGCTGTGTTCTATGTACTCGATCTCGGTTAAGACCTGTCCACGTTCAAGCGGACACTCTGGGTCAGTCACTTCAACGACGATAAACCCTTCAAAATAGAGCACGCGCTCAACATCACGTGAAGAGAGTTCACAAAGAGTGCCGATGCGAGAAGGAATTCCTTTGAAGTACCATATATGAGATACAGGCGCGGCAAGTTGGATATATCCGAGTCGATCTCTGCGAACGCGTTGTTGTGTGACTTCAACACCACAACGGTCACATATCATCCCCTTATGTTTAATCCGTTTATACTTACCACAGTTACATTCCCAGTCCTTTTGGGGGCCAAAGATAGCCTCACAGAAGAGACCTTCCGGTTCAGGACGGAAGGAGCGGTAGTTAATAGTCTCTGCCTTCTTGACCTCGCCGCAACTACATGTCCCTTTCTCGGGACAGATAAAAGGTTCATCCGCCCCTTGGGCGGGATTCCGACGTTTGCAACTGGTCTTCTTCGATTCATCTTTAATCTGATCAGGCGAGGCTATCTTTATGGAGATGCTGTCAAATGCCGTGTTCATCTTTTTATTTTTCCTTGCGGTTGTTCAGAAAGGTTTGGCGGGAACGTTCTTGTTTCAAGCCCAAGCCTTCCGTTGGTCGGCTTTCAAACCTTTAGCTAATGCGGGTAGCATGCAACAACGGCGCATGCAAAACTTTGGAAAAAAACATGATAACATCAACGCTTTTCCTTAACGCTTGGCGACTCAATTAAAAACTATTCCTCATCCTTATCAAGGGATACATGAAGTCCGAGGGTTTGGAGCTCGCGGACCAAGACTTTGAAGGATTCCGGTGTACCGGGCGGTTCAGGGTTTAACCCTTTCACAACCGACTCGTAAATTTCTCTTCTGCCCAGAACGTCATCTGATTTGAGTGTGAGCATTTCTTGAAGTGTATGAGCTGCACCATACGCCTCCAATGCCCAGACCTCCATCTCACCGAGTCGCTGACCCCCGTGTTGCGCCTTGCCACCTAACGGTTGCTGTGTAACAAGAGAGTAAGGTCCCGTTGAGCGAGCGTGCATTTTATCGGCAACAAGGTGGTTCAACTTGAGGAAATAGACGTAACCCACCGTTACTTCCTGTGCAAATGGCGCACCGGTTCTACCATCAAAGAGAATACTTTTACCCGTCTGTTTACTGCGTTCGGGAAGTGTGGTCTTACCGAGTTCTTCAAAGATTTCTTCTTCTGTCGCGCCATCAAATACAGGAGATTCCACTCGGATACCGAGTTCATGGCACGCCCATCCGAGATGAATTTCCAAAATTTGACCGACATTCATTCGAGAGGGGACCCCTAACGGGTTCAATACCAATTCAACCGGTGTCCCATCTGGAAGATAGGGCATATCCTCAGCAGGCAAAATTTTGGCAACAACACCTTTGTTACCGTAACGACCCGCCATCTTATCCCCGACGGAAATCGGACGCTTACTTGCGACATAAACTTTGACGCGTTTGATGACACCTGGTTTCAGTTCATCACCCATCTCTAGCTGCTGAAGGGCACGTTCTTTTTCTTCAGTATAAGTGGTTATCCTGCCTTGCGCCATCTCTTCAACACGTTGAATCTGTTCTCTGGCTTCGGCATCGGTTACATGGATGTCTGAGAACGTCAAACTACAGGATTTACGCGCTTGTTGGTAATCGTCATCAGAAACATATTCTCCAACGGGCAGTGTACACGCTGGGTCAAAAACCGCGGTAATGTGCCAGACTTTGTCGGTTTTCAAATCCTGGGTCGTCCGGTTGAGTGATGCCAGTTCATCCTCGGTCAGCCGCTGTCCGGCTACTATAGGACGCGCAGGAAAATCTCTGGAGACTCGTAGATAGTCGGAGTCGGACAACTCTTGACCTTCGGTCAGTGGACACTCAGCGTTGAAAACTCCCTTAATTTGCCAAAATAAATCCGCTTGTAAACCCGGGTAAACCTGGCTGAAGTTCGCCCATTCTTCCTCATTCAGTCGCTGTGTTTCAACAACCGGACATCCTGTCGCTTCAATCTGTTCAGTAACGCCAGTTTCAAATTCAGAACGCGCGCACGGTTGCAACACAGTTTGATCAGCAACTTGTGCTTCTGCGTCTTCGGTCGGAGGCGAGTCGCCGGTCAAATCTACGAGTTCATAGAAATCATAGTCATCCGGTTCTGACGCACCGTTGGTTACCAATACACCGAATCGCGCCCCCGCTGCAGTAAGCATTTCCTGCAGTTGTTCGGAATGATACCCGTCTTCAGCGTCCACTTCTTCACAGACAGCAATAGCAATTATACTGTTATCGTAACCCCGCAGCACAACATCAGCATCTTCTAAATGTCCATCTACAGGTTCCGTTTCCTGAAAGAATGGCTCTGTATCGCCCAAAGTCGATTGGCACACTTCGCTGAGGTACGCTTGCACGGTTGAAGAATTTGAAGGGTGGACCACAATAGTAGGAATCGGTTCAGGGATGTCCGTTACCCTATAACCTGCTTCAGCGGTAAAAGCTTCAGAGTTTGTATCTTCAGTTACCAGGTGGTACGCATCTGCAGTGAAACCGGAAATATAGGCATCCAGAACCTCAACTGTCAGTGTATCACCAGCATTCGCAAAGAGTTCAGCTGTAGGAGGGGTTTTCAACCCCGATTCCGCTTTTGTGTAAAGTGGATCAGCGAGTTCGCATCCTATGAGTGTTTTGCGAATCTCTTCGTCTTTTCGGCGACGGATGGAAGCGATCTGCTCACGCGAAGTCTCTTCAATCTCCTTGCGTTTCGACTCATATCGCAAATTATCAGCCATTGATAAGCCTGAGTCGCCTTGTGACCAACCGCCACGACGGGAGGTGGTATCCGGTTTACGGGAGAACACTTTTACGTCAATGACGACTCCTTCAACGCCGGGACGCACATAAGTCGAGGCATCTCTGACTTCTTTGACTTTTTCGCCAAAGATCGCGCGTAGAAGTTTTTCTTCTGGACCCGACTCGCTTTCACCTTTGGGTGTGATTTTTCCGACAAGGATGCTGCCAGCCCCCACAACGCTTCCAACGCGAATAATGCCCTCTTCATCAAGTTGTGTGAGACGCTGGTCGCTAACGTTCGGAATATCGCGGGTGATTTCCTCTGGACCTACTTTCGTTTCACGTGCCTCCACTTCAAATTCTTCAATGTGGATAGACGTGAAGGTATCCTCCTTGATGAGCGTTTCGCTTATCAGGATAGAGTCCTCATAATTGTGACCACCCCAGGGCATATAAGCACATAGCACATTCCGTCCAAGAGCGAGTTCACCATTTTCTGTAGAGGTGCCATCCACAATAACCTGATCGACTTCAACTTTGTCGCCCACTGCAACGATAGGCTTCTGGTGGATACAGGTCCCGCTATTACTGCGTTTGAAGGTCTGGAGTTTGTAAACATCGTAGCCCATTTCGCTGAACGTATTCTCACCCTTATGGTGGTGAAGGGCTTCACCGGTATATATGAGAATCTCATCGGCAGAAACACTCGTAACAGTCCCGGCTCGCTTCGCGGTAATGAGTGCCCCTGAATAGAGTGCCGCCGGCGCTTCCATACCCGTTCCGACAAGCGGAGCTTCTGGACGGACAAGCGGTACAGCCTGACGTTGGTGATTCGCACCCATCAAGGCACGATTCGCGTCCTCGTGTTCCAAGAACGGAACCAGCGCGGCAGAAATACCAACGATTTGCTGCGGAGAAACGCCGATGTAGTCCACCTTTTCCATCGGAAGTGACAAAACATCCTCACCACTGCGGACTGGCAGCGTATACTCTGTAGGAGGGCTTTGTAACCCCGATTCCTTACCATTTCCGGTCTGTTCAGCACCGCTTAGAGGCGGCTTCGCAGCAATATACGCAGTATCCTCGCTATCTGCTGTGAGATATTTTACTTGACCTACCTTTGAACCATCTTCAACCTCATGATAAGGCGTTTCTATAAAACCGTAGGGGTTTATCCGTCCATAACATGCTAAAGAAACGATAAGACCGATAGACGGACCTTCAGGTGTCTCCAAAGGACAAACGCGTCCATAGTGTGTTGGATGCACATCCCGAACAGCTGCCGTTGCCCTATCTCGGTGAAGTCCACCTGGACCAATTGCTGATATACGGCGTTTATGCGTCAGTTCATCCAGGGGATTAATCTGTTGCATAAACTGCGACAACTGGTTCGATCCAAAGAATTCTCGGAGTGCCATCATCAGCGGTTTCGGATTTATGAGAGAAGACGGGACGACCTTCGCAATATCGTTGTTGGTACTTAAGCGTTCACGTGTGGTTCTGCGAATCTGGAACAAACCCATTCGGAACTGGTTTTCGAGGAGTTCACCGATAACACGCACACGGCGATTACCCAGATGATCCAGATCGTCCTTCGGTTTAAGTCCATTATGGACATCAAGCAGATAAGCTATAGTCGCAGCAATATCTTCGCGACGTTGCGTTCGGAGCGTTTCTTCGGGGACATTTCCATAAGTCGGCACATAATCAATTTTCTGATCCTGTTTCCAGCCAGGCACATCATCCGGGCACAAACCGAAATATTGACAGGTTTTGTTGAATTTTCGATTAAGTTTGTATCGTCCAACGACACCTAAATCGTATCGATGCGCGTCAAAGAGCAACCATGAAAGGTGTTTACGAGCGTTCTCTATACCAGCGGGATCTCCAGGTCTCAGCGTGCGGAAAATCATCAGCAGTGCGGCATCTTGTAAAGTATATGGCTCCTCATAATCGGCTTGTCGGTCGCGTTCCAACGTATTCCGTAAGAATCGGATGTGCTGGCAATCTTCCTCATCCAGTATTGTGAGTGCCTCAACACCCGTCTCACTGAGGCGTTCCAATTCTGTTTCGGTGAGCAGCGTATTCGCTGTCAGGAGCACGTCTTCAGCTTTTGGATTGACAACGTCTTCAGCTTCTGGATGGATAACGTCTTCAGCGCAGACTCTACCGACCCATTCCTGATTATCTGGAGACACAAGCTGTTCGGCTGTGAACGCTTCACGTCCGTAACGGTCACGCGCCTCTTCGTATTCTGTGTTCGTTAGCACTTGTCCCGTAACGATCTCACACCCGCTATTGTGGGTGTCAATTACACGCCGAAGAAGTTCAGTTTCAAAGCCTTTCCATTTTCTACGAAGGTTCGTCCGCTCCTTGTATGTAAGTTCTTGTTCGACCTCCAGTGGGCAGCCCGCATCGGTTACCTCTGTAACGCGATAACACCTCTCTACCTCAAGATCAGGGTAGTCTTTACTGGCTTGTCGAAAGTCCGCAGCACCCAACAAATCGCCAGGGTTAACTTGCTTTGCGGGTCCTTCTACATCCGTAACCTGCCATCCGGCAAGCACAAGACGTTCCGTCTTTGCGTAAAGCTTCAGGATATCCGCGTCTGATTCCCAACCGAGTGCGCGCAACAGCACAGTAGCAGGCAGTTTTCTGCGTTTGTCAATGCGTACGTAAATCTGATCTTTAGTGTCTATCTCAAATTCGACCCATGCCCCTCGATAAGGAATAATTTGAGCGGTCGGTGTGCGCCGTCCGGTTGGTAATGCCTTTTCAAGAAAAATGACACCCGGCGAACGGTGCAGTTGACTCACAATCACGCGTTCGCTACCATTGACAATGAAACTGCCATTTTCGGTCATTAAAGGAACTTCGCCGAGGTATACATCGGATTCTCGGATATCCACAACATGCGGTTCATCTGCATCCGAGTCAGCCTCACGTTGGACAAGCATAATACGCGCAGTCAGGGATACCTGATACGTTACACCACGGGCAACACATTCTTGAAGTGTATATTTCGGTTCACCAAGGGTGTAACTGACAAAATCGAGACTGTTAACCTCCGAAAAATCGCGAATGCCGCTCTTGTCTCCTGTGTGAAATACTTCCTTAAACACCGCTTGGAGGCCAGTATCCGAACGTTCATTAGGTGGGGCATCTCGTTGTAAGAAGGCATCATAGGCGAGTTTTTGGGTCTCTATGAGGTTCGGGAGTGGGGTACGAACCTCCGTTTTGGCAAAAGTGATTCTCTCATTTTTAAGTCTGGGTTTTTTGTTCACTGAATGAAGTCTCCCTACTTACTTTGCGGTGGTTACGCGGTTTACAAATAGACTTTTGCAAAAACCTGCTTTCTCAACTGCTTTTTCCGTCTTAATATGGTAGCATAGCATAACAGAATATTATACATTATATGTGGCAGAATGTCAAGAAAAAATAAAAAAATCACATTTTTTCCCGATTTAATGCAATAATGTATGACGATTACCCGAAAAATCGCAATTTTTATAGAATTTCATGGTTATAAATGAAGCGTTGCTACGTTAAACGTAATTCGCTGCCGCAATGAAATTGAAGTTCACGCTATCGAAGACCAGGGTGTGGATTTTAAGGTTATGCCATAGATTTTCGACTTTGGAGGATAACATGGGAGCAATCACGACACCACTGCCGGTTAAAGCAATCATCGGTGTGCTGACAGCCGCCCCTGACCTCCTGCCCACAGTCTATACAGAACTGACACATCGCTTGGGTGCCATTGATTACGTAAGTGAATTGATGCCTTTCACGAGCACACTCTACTACGAGACTGAAATGGGACCAGACATCCAGCGACAATTTATAAGTTTTGAAAGATTGGTCGATGCCGGTACGCTCGCAGAAATGAAATTGTTCACAAATAGCGTTGAGCAAACCTTTGCTGTAAGAAAGGCCGAAACAAACGCACGGCGCGTCAATTTGGACGCGGGTTACATCTGCTTAGCAAAACTGGTACTTGCGTCAACAAAAGACCATGCCCATCGTATCTACCTCAGCGACGGTATCTATGCCGAAATCACACTGCGCTTCTATCGCAAAACATTCCAACCTTGGGAGTGGAGTTATCCGGACTACCGATTACCAACATACATCGCTATTTTTAACCACATTCGCAGAATCTATAGAAATCAATTAGAGAATCAATTACCTCCGGTTGAAGGGCAGGACTTGTGACAGCCCCTGTTACTCATACTGAGAAACACAGTCTCCTTCAGCCACCTACACCGAAATACGGGAGTGGCGGGCGGAACTCCGAAGCACGTTGAGGTGTTCTGACCCGTCTAATAGCATTTTTTTCTGTGTTTTTTTAGGATACACAGAATATTATATTAAAAGTCAAAATCACGGTCTATCGTGTATCGTGCGTTTATTCCCTGTCAAGTAGGCGGCAGACACATTGCCGAGAGGCAATGCTTGACATGTCTGCCAACACGATACAATTATTGTATCACAAAAACTGACGAAAGTCAAATTAAAAGAAAGGGCGGTTTTTCTGCTCACCATGAATGAGGAGATTTCCAAATCGCGAATGTTAGATGAAAAAATTTCTTAAAACGGTGCAAGGTATTGAGAACCCGTGCGACACGAAAATGTTGATTTTTATCGTTCTCACAGGTGTATTTTGGGCATGTTTTATATCCAGCGTAAACGCTGAATCGACAGGCTCAGATACTCGCGCCCGCGCCCGCGACATCGGTATCCAAATAGGAACCCTTCCAACCGGCACGCACAATGCCATCACTGACGTAGAGGGTGTGAAAGTCGGACACGTTACGCTAAACGAAGGCGATTCAATTCGGACAGGGGTTACCGCTATCCTTCCAAGTGATGATATTTGGACAGCACGCCTGTTCGGCGCGGCATACACTATTCACGGTAATGGTGAAGCAACCGGCATTGCCCGTATCAATCAAGCCGGATGGATTGAATCTCCCATTTTGCTTACAAATACACTCAGTGTCGGGGCAGTCCATGATGGTGTTGTGCGTTACATCGTGAAACGCTATCCAGACAACAATATTGTGTTACCCATTGTAGCGGAATGCTACGACGGTGGTTTGAACGACATCAGCGGACTCCACATCACAGCACAGCATGCGATTGAAGCGATTGAGAACGCCACAGAGGGTCCCGTAACTGAAGGAAGCGTCGGAGGCGGTACTGGCATGCGATGCTATGGGTTTAAAGCCGGGATCGGCACAGCCTCCCGCGTCCTGCCTGAAGAACGCGGTGGATGGACAGTCGGGGTCCTTGTTAATTCCAACGGTGGACGTCGTTCGCAACTGCGAATTGATGGGGTTCCTGTTGGCGAGGAAATCAGCGGTTCCCCACCGAAACCGGGAAGAGATGGCTCGTTCATTATTGTTATCGCAACAGATGCCCCGTTGACACATCGCCAATTGAAACAGGTAGCGATCCGTGCTACACATGGATTGGCTCGCACAGGCACGCCGAGTACGGACGGTAGTGGGGAATTCGTCATTGCCTTTTCCACCGCGAACATTTTTCCAAATAGCACCGAAAATGGCACTTTTGAAATCCAAATGCTCGTCAATTGGCGTTTGAGTTCGCTCTTTCAAGCGGTTATTGAAGCCACAGAAGAGGCTATCATCAATTCCATGACAATGGCGACGACAACCACCGGACGCGAAGGCAGAACGATGTATGCGATTCCGTTGGTCGAACTGCAAAAGGTGATGAAGGCACACGGACATTGAATGCGCTAAGCCGAACTGACACGATTCAGGTCGGGGGCAAGAGACGACGGCACAACCTCATAGTGTGAAAATTCCAGGGTAAATGCACCGCGTCCCTGTGTCATTGAGCGAAGTCGCGTTGTGTACTGAAACGTTTCTGAGAGTGGAATGAAAGCATTGATGACATTTTGGATCGATGGCGAAGGGCGTCCTGTGTCGGAGGTATCTTGGGTTGTGCTTTCATTAATCTGTGCCCGACGGGAATTCAGATCACCAATGACTTTGCCGACATGTTCATCAGAAACAGTAATATGCATCCGCATGACAGGTTCTAACAACAAAGGGTTGGCTTTTCTGGTCGCATTTTCAAACGCCAAGACTGCTGCTGCTTCGAACGCGACTTCCGAAGAATCCGTTGGGTGGTAGGACCCACCTGTAAGGCTAATCTTTACATCCTGCATCGGATATCCGATGCGCGGACCTGTTCCCGTAGCACCTTCCAACGCCTTCTCAATAAACGGGATGTACTGCCGCGGGATTTGCGTTTCGTCTGTGTTATCCTCAAACTTGAATCCTTCCCCGCGCGCTAACGGCTCAACCGTTAGCAGCACATCACCGTATATCCCTTCTTCATCTGTTTTGTGGATATGTGTCCCGCGCCCCTCTGCGAGTGTACTGATAGTTTCGCGATACGCCACCTGTAGCTTGCTTACCCGAGCGTTAACTCCAAATTCGCGTATCATGCGGTCTGTGAGAATCTCTAAGTGGAGCTCACCCATGCCAGAGATGATCCGTTGTCCGGTTTCTTTGTCGATGCCCACGGTGAAGGTTGGGTCCTCGTCCATCAATTTTTCGAGTGTTTCTTCCAAGGCATCCGCGTCGCTTGCACGCTCAGGTTCAATGGCAATTGAGATAACTGGATCTGGAAAAGTGATGGATTCTAACAGAATAGGTTCTCTCGGATCCGTCAGAGTATCCCCGGTCTTGGTATCCTTAAGCCCGACGAGGGTAACAATGTCACCGGCGTAAGCCGCTTCACAGACCGCCTCCTTATTAGCGTGCATCTGTAAGATACGGTTAACCCGTTCCCGTTTTTCGGAACGGACGTTATGGACGACCTCCCCGCGTTTGAGCACACCTGAATAGATACGACAGTATACGAGCTTGTCTACCGTTGGATGGCTTGCCACTTTAAAGGCTAATGCTGAAAACGGAGCCTCATCATTTGGGATGCGTGTCACTATATTCTGCGCTTCGGATGCGTTTTTCGCGCCCTTGGAACGTTTACCACCGGAAGTGGAATCTGGCACAGTGCCTTCAATAGGCGGAACATCAAGAGGGGACGGCAGAAAATCAATTACCGCATCCAATAGTGGTTGAACGCCTTGATTCTTTAAAGAACTTCCACAAAGCACAGGAAAAAGGGTCCCTTGCAAGGTAGCTGCGCGGATAACCGTTAGTAACTCGGTGTGGGTTATCTCTTCACCCCCCAAGTATTTTTCAAGCAATGCTTCATCTTCGACAGCGACACTCTCGTAGAGGACTTCCCGGGCTTGTGCCACTTCATCTTGAAATTCAGGCGGGATCTCTGCCTCTATGTATGTCTGTCCGAGATCCGTTGTGTCCCAACGCATTGCCTTCTGCGTTACGAGATCAATAACACCCGTGAAATCGGGGCCTTCACCCATCGGCAATTGAAGGGCGACAGGGTTCGCGTCTAACTGTTCCTTCATCATTTCCAGGACGCGAGTGAAATTCGCACCAACCCTATCCATTTTATTAACGAAGACGATGCGCGGCACTTCGTAACGTTCCGCTTGACGCCAAACCGTTTCTGACTGCGGCTCAACGCCGCCGACAGCACAGAAAAGGGCAATCGCACCATCCAAAATTCGCAAGGAGCGTTCCACTTCCACTGTAAAATCGACGTGTCCGGGTGTATCAATAAGATGAATTGCGTGTTCTTGCCAGAAACAGGTCGTTGCGGCGGCAGTAATCGTTACGCCGCGTTCTCGTTCCTGTAACATCCAATCCATCTCAGCAGTCCCGTCATCTACTGCACCGATCTTATGCTTTTTACCGGTGTAGAAAAGAATCCGTTCAGTTGTGGTTGTTTTGCCTGCATCAATGTGCGCTGCAATGCCGATATTGCGCACGTTTTCAATCGGATATTCGCGTGCCATTTTTTCCTTACGGGAATTGACGGAATGAAGGTTTCCCCACGCTTTAGCGTGTCGGTGGTATCACCTATCTGATGTATCGTCTGATGTGGAAACTTTAATCGTAACGTACGCACTTCCCTGTCCATTGGGCGATTTGACATAGAGAAGTACCTGCTTTTTATTTTCGCTCGTGAGTTGTTCCACAAGACGGGAATAGGACGCAAGGTCGTCAATCTCTGTCCACTCCATTTCCTGGATGAGGGATCCGGGAACGATACCTTTTTTCTCCGCGTTGCTCCCGCTTTCAACCTGTGTGACGACTACACCTTTCTCATCTGACGCGTAATCGTAACGCTCAGCAATCGCGGGGGTCAGATTCTGGACCTGAAGTCCCGCAAAGGCTTCTTTCTGTTGATCACGGTTGAGTCGTGCCCCTCTGAGTTCTGGCCTCATATTTTCGGCTTCTTGTAACTGGGCGTTGAGTTTAGCAATAACCTCTTCAGTCCGTTTGCCCAGTTTGACAGTCAACCGTTTTTCTTCAGTGCCGTCTCGGAGCACTATGACTTCAACAGATTTGCCGACCTCTGTTGCTGCTACAACATGCATCAGATCATTAATATCTCGAATTGTTTCGCCATTAAATTCAACGATGACATCTGAACGTTGGATCCCAGCTGTATCTGCAGGACTCCCTTTACTAACGCCACGCACAAAAGCACCGCGCGGTGTATCGAAGTTCAACTTTTCTGCCAAATCCTGATCGACATTTCTCATACTGATGCCAAGCCAGCCGCGCTCAACTTTGCCATGTTTAATGAGTTGCGGTAAGACCTGTTGTGCCATTTTACTCGGGACGGCGAAGCCGATACCGATATTTCCTGTGGAAAGACCACCGGTGATAATCGCTGTATTAATTCCAACCAATTCGCCGCGAATGTTGATCAAGGCACCGCCACTGTTTCCTCGATTGATCGGGGCATCCGTCTGTATGAAATTACCGTATTTGATACCGCTGAACCATCCAGGCCGCCCCTTCGCGCTCACAATTCCCCGGGTCACAGTTTGAGAAAAATTGAGTGGGGTTCCGATGGCAATTACCCATTCGCCGACTTCAAGCTGATCCGAATCACCAAATGGAAGGGTTGGAAGTCCTTCAGCGTCAATTTTAAGAACTGCTAAATCGGTCCCGCTGACTTCGGTCCCGGCGGCATCGCGTCCAACTAATTCCGCTGGATATTCCTTTCCATTTGATAAAGTGACGCTGATTTCATCGCTCCGCTCAATAACGTGGTTGTTGGTAAGTATATAGCCATCGTCACTGACGATTACCCCAGAGCCAACACCCCTAACGGGAGCCGGATTCGGGAATATACGTTGGCGCGGTGCTTGTTGATCGCGCTGTTCTTGTTCGGGGTCTCGAAAAAAGCGTCTGAAGAATTCATCGCCAAAAAAATCTCTAAATTGCTCTTCTTGCTCCGGAGTTATCTGTTGTCTTTCGGGGGTGATGATTCTATTCCGTTGTGTTGTCGTTGTAATTTGGACGACAGCAGGACGTGTGCGCGCCACTAAATCAATAAATGCTCGATTTGCGCGTTCCAAGTGCTGGAAATCTTCTGATGTTTGAAGTGTGTCGTTTGTCTGTCCAACGGCAGTCTGTAGCGTGAACTGATTTGTATCCCGATCAATGATAACACCCGCAGCGACAATAAGAACTACTAAGACCAAAATTACCCGGACAGGGTTACGCAGTGTAGGCCTGAGTCTGAACATGATATAAACCCTCCTATATGATGTAGTGTTAGATCCGACTGTTCTTTATTTTTTGTGTTGACGTTCTAAAGACACACCTATTGGATAATAAAGTTGCAAAAAAGTTGGAAAAAATGTGATGTGTCCGAAAAAATACGTTGGGTTGAGCGAGTCCTATTTATTCCCCACGTGAAATCCGTTCTACGTGTTCACGGACGATAGGTTCAGGACATAACCGAATAAATAGCCACGCACTCGGCACAAGAATCACGAACGCCCCGATAAGAAGATCGTCAACGCGCCCAAAAATAGGGATAAAATCGAAATCAAGCGGATTCACCAAATAGGCGATAGCGAACACGACTGCCAATAATTCAGCAAGGATGAGAATCGCTTTCCGATAGACAGGAACACGTTCATCGACAAACAGTCGCCATGCCAGTTTGACGAAATTTGGGAAATGAAGGAGCAGGCGGAAAAGTCGAAAGGAGCCTGGTTTGTTACCGCCGAAGAAAAAAGAATTCATCATACTTATAAAGTTTACCAAAACCCTTTTTTATCTGCAAATCAATTTTTTAGAAGTTATCAGTTTTCAACATTAATTTGACCGGCACGTTCCTTTTTGGTATACTACCATAAATAGAATAGATCAGATAGAAGGAGAAATTATGGCAACACAAAATGAACTTTCTGCACAGCAAATCGCCGCGCAACTCTATACTGTTCGGGATTTTACCAAAACTGAAGCCGACATCGCAGAAACGATGAAAAAAGTTCGGCAACTCGGATACGAGGTGGTGCAATGTTCCGCACTCGGTCCAATTGAACCCGCTGCCCTGAAAAACATTGTTGACGGGGAAGGACTCAGCATCATCGCGACACATACAAGCTACGAACGGATGCGGGACGAACCCCAATCTGTTATTGACGAACATCAGTTGTGGGGATGCAAACATGCCGCAATCGGCGGACTTCCGGGCGAATACCGAACAGCGGAAGGATACGCCAGATTTGCCAGGGAAGCATCGGAAGTCGCGGCGCGCCTTGCTGAAGGAGGCTTGACGTTCTCCTATCATAACCATAGTTTTGAGTTGGAGCGTTATAACGGACGCACTGGGTTAGAGATTCTGTATACCGAAAGTGATCCGAATTACTTTAAAAGTGAACTGGATACCTACTGGATTCAGCACGGTGGGGGCGACCCAGCCGCCTGGATTCGTCAGTTAAAGGGGCGCGCCGACATCATCCATCTCAAGGATATGGCGATGCAAGGCTCCACGCAACGCTTCGCGGAAATTGGTGAAGGCAACCTTAATTGGGATGCTATTCTGGACGCTTGTATCTATGCAGAGGTTGAGTGGTATATTATCGAGCAGGACACCTGCTACGAGCGCGATCCGTTTGAAAGTTTAGGCATCAGTCTCAAAAATCTAAAAGAGATGGGTTTTGCCTAACGTATCGCGTTCTTATCTAATAGAGGGCAAGGCTCCGTATGTGATCCGAACATAACAGTGGGATACGGAGGTCTTGCCTTACATTATTAAATGAAAAATCAACGATAGGAAATCAATGAACGCGTCGGATACAGAGGCAAATCTCAAGCGATACTCAATTTTTTTTGACATTATACAGGAATTTGTGATACAATTAAGACTTGATACAATTAAGACTTGATACAAGTATAAGGAAATTGATGCTACGAACGGGGCGTGGCGCAGCCCGGAAGCGCGCTTGAATGGGGTTCAAGAGGTCGCTGGTTCGAATCCAGTCGCCCCGATCTCTGA
>VXPE01000038.1 GCA_009839745.1 Candidatus Poribacteria bacterium | reverse complement strand
TCAACAACTGAAATCCTCTGCGATATAAATCGCTACTGCGTAAGTCCTACTATAACATGCGCAGCAGAGTTCCTGAGCAGATTATCTCCTATGGGTCCAACAAGAAAGGGGCGTGTTATAGCCTGCTGCTATTTGTGGTCATTCTGTCCTCGGGGCTGCTGAAGTTACAACATCTCGGACATCCATCCCTCCATTCACCGGATGAATGTTGTCATGCTCTTGTTGCAAAAAATCTCCTCAAACATCCGTTCAAGCCGACGCTGATTGATATCCCTTACCTGCCAACTTTCGCTTTTGATTGGGGGGCTAATCACGTCTGGTTGCATAAGCCAATTCTCGGGTTGTGGCAGATTGCGGGTTCTTATTGGCTGTTCGGGGTTAACACATGGGCACTACGGTTTCCATCTGTGATTTTAAGCACGCTTGCTGTGTGGTTGACGTATCTCATAGGAAAGGAGCTGCTAAGTCGGCAGGCAGGTTTTATCGCTGCGACGATTCAGGCATTTTCCCCGTTTTTGATGCGGTTAATACATGGGTATCAATTCAGTGATGCCGTTGATGTCTCGCTTTTATTCTGGACAGAATTTGCCATTTATTTTCTCGTGCGGGCATTGCGGACAGGAAAATGGTGGGATATCGGTCTTGCAGGATTTGGTCAAGGATGTGCCTTTCTCAGCAAATCATATCTCGCTTTAATTGTAACAGGTTTGATTGTAACAGCGTGCGTGGCACCTGCCCTTGGAATGGCAAAACGCGCGGATACCCGCATTCGCGGTCGGCACATACTGGGGCTGACCAGTGTTTTTTTGCTCACAATACTACCGTGGACACTTTGGACAGCGATTCAGTTCCCTGTTGAATTCCAACACGAACATTTGTATGTATGGTTTCATTTAACAACAGACATTGAGGACTGGGGGGATCCGTGGGACAAGGTTATCTTGGTTTACGGACCCATATTGTATGGTATTTTTTATCTGCCGATGAGCATAGCAGTGCTTGTCCTCATATGGAAGTTGTTTTCCGAGGAGAACATTGGGTTGACGCTCACGTATGCCTGGGGGTTCGGAGTACTCATTCCGCACCTTTTGGCGGCAACGAAAACCCCCTCAGCAACGCTCATCGGCATGCCAGCTTTCTTGTTGATTTTTGGTGAGGGAGTACATAGATGCTTGTCATGGATGCAAAAACGCAAAAGGTTCGCTTTCCGAATTGGTATAATTATGACAATCGTAAGTCTGCTTGCCCTCGGCGTTCACACAATAATTGGAGCGTGGCAGGTTACGTCGCGTAACAGAAATACGCGAACATTGGCAGAGACTGCGAGTTATGCTGAGACGCAACTCCCTCAAAATGCCGTTCTCCTTGTGGAACTTGATGCCGACAAACTCCGGAATACAGATGATCATTTGCGGCTTATGTTCCTTATGTCAAAAACAGCACATCCACTTAGCAATCCAGATGCGTGGGAAGAAAAAGCAGCACAAGTGCGTAAAGCTGGTGGTATTCCCTATCTCGTATCATTCCGAGAGTGGGCCTTACCGATCGTATTTACCAGTCTAACCGATAAACGGACAATCTATTCTGATGAAATTCCGTGATGCAATTATCGCAGGTGTTACACATATTTTGCAAAATAGGCTCCGCGCTGCGCTATCTATTCTGGGTATCCTCATTGGGGTTGCCAGTGTCCTATGCATGATAGCGATCGGCGACGGCGCGAAGCAGATTATTGCGGACGATATTGATAAACTTGGTGGAGCAAATCAAGTCCAATTCGTAACTCGCCACGGCATTTGGAAAGGCATGCGTTTTATACGTAGAACAACCGAGCGTTATACGCTTGATGATGCATACGCAATTGAGGCAGAATGCCCGGATGTTCTGTTTGTTTTGCCAAAAAACGATAGGTACCGCGGCAGCATTACGACCCACCACGGAAGCCAAGCATACCTATTTGTAGAAGGTGTGACAATAGATTACGCCCAAGGCATGCGGTGGGAAGTGCAATACGGACGCTTTTTCTCTGAAAGCGATATTCACAGTGCAGCACAAGTGTGTGTACTCGGGGCTGCTGCTGCCACAGAACTGTTCGGAGAAAAATCCGCTTTAGGACACGAGATAAAAATTAAGTTACGTTGGCGACAACCACCCGTCCGGTGTCGGGTTGTCGGCATTATGGCAACGAAAGGCCGAAGCCTCAATAGTTACAACAGATCGTTGGATGACATCGTCTGTGTGCCCTTGACAATGCATCAACAAAGACTCTCTGGAGACCGTTATATTGAACGGATTATCGTTTTTTTTCAAAAAGAAACGGATGTTTATAGCGTCATTGAATCTGTCCGGAAACTGCTCCGCAAAAGACACAGAGGCACCGATGATTTCATCGGTTATCGAATACCACAACGGACCCTGCGGCGGTTTGACCATATTGAACAAGTGATAAAAATCGCTTTAGGAGGCATCGCCAGTTTTTCGCTGTTTGTCAGTGGCATCAGTATTATGAATATATGTCTTGTCTCTGTAGGGGAAAAAACGCGGGAGATAGGCTTGCGGAAATCGGTTGGGGCGAGACGACGAGACATTTTCTGGCAGTTTCTCACGGAGTCGGTCTGTTTATGCCTATGTGGTGGAATTCTCGGCATCGGTTTTGGCTACCTCACAGCGCATGGAATGGCACTGTTGGCAGTGAAGATTGTCCCTATTATCTCAAAGTGGCCGGTGGTGTTATCTCTGCCATGGATACTAATTTCGGTGTTCTTTTCCCTATTAATAGGTGTCGGTTTTGGGCTCTATCCTGCGATGCGTGCGGGTCGGCTTTCACCTATTGATGCACTCAGGACGGATAGATAACGAAAAAACTTGTGCTACCCGCTTTGAGGATTCAGGAAGAAAAAGTCACTTGCCCACTTTCTGATTAACTATTTCTTGCAACCGTGTTATCATTTCTTAAAGTGATTCTGATGCGGCAGCGGATACTCTTACCACCTCTTCATCTTGTAGTTGCGGACATTCTAATTGTCCCGGCGGTTCATGCAGTTGCGGAGGTTCTTCCAAATCCTGTAATAGTAGTTGTGGGACCTGCAGTTGCACCACGACGGTATGCGACAGCGGGAATATTTTCTGCACTACTCAAGGTGGTACATGCACCAAAAACCCTTGAGAATCGGCTAACATCTAGCTTTGGGATCCTTAGTTGCCTCTCTGTATAGAGGCAAATCAGCCTAAGATGTGAAAAACTCTTCAAAAGTATCCCAAGTTGCTAACGTTGATTATATCGGTTATAATCTATGAAGGCATTAGTAACTTGGGACATCCAGTAATAATTCAACTAAAGAACCTAAAATGAAAGTTTATAATCAATCTCTTAAAGATGACACCCCCAACTATCCTACAGAAAACACTATTTGTTTACCTGACAACGCAGTCGCCCGATTCGGAAAAGGGGGTGTTTCCGATGTTGCAGTATCTCCAGATAGACACCTCATTGCTGTAGCATCGCGTATTGGTGTGTGGATATACAACGCCCATACGGGTGAATTTGTGTCCTTAATCGGTGTTGAAAGCACAGGCATTCTCAACACCGTAACTTTTTCACCAGGCTGTAGCCGACTTGCTTTAGGAGACTGGGATGGTAGAATAACGTTGTGGGATATTGGGACTAAGGAAAATATTTGGTGTGTTACGCATGAAAAACGAGTTAGTTCTATTCGCTTCTCCGCAACTGGTAGATACTTGGAAACTGTATTATCAGATGGTGTTGTCAACATATTACGTGTTGACGATGGCACAAGAGTCACAAAAGCAATAAAGGAGACATTTTCTGAAAATAGGGATGCTCATGAGGAAAAGTGGAAGGACAAAAACATAAGTAAAGCCCTTGCGAACCATTCACGACACGACCATGGATGGCTTGTCGCCTTTTCACATCATGGGAAACATATAGCAGGCCTGAATAAGGCGGACACCTTGACGTTGTGGGAAATAGGAACGGGGGAACAAACCTCTACGCTGGAAAGGGTTACCGGGCATGGTGAATGGGTCTCGATATTCCGAGGACGAACCTTAGTTTGCTCGCCCGAGGGCCGTTATCGTGTGATTAGTTTTTTTAACACTGAACACCACACAGTAACACTGTGGAATGAAAAAACCGTCACAAGTTTCACCTCAGATATGCCTATTCTTTCCGCTGCAGCATCACCGAATGGTCGCCTTTTGGCAACTGGAGGTTGGGATAAAAGCGTCACACTTTGGAACATAGAGACCCAGAAACCCTTTTGCACCCTTGAAGGACACATTGGAGAAATTAGCGATCTCGCGTTTTCCCCGGACGGGAGTCTCCTTGTAAGTGGGGGTGCGCGGAGTTGGGAATATGAGAAAGATGAGGATGGAAGTACGCTTCGCCCCGAAGAGTTCTACACGTTCCAATTAGGAGCAGATGGGACAGTTCGGTATTTTTCCTCTGGAAACAACCCTACGGATACAACTGCCAAGATCTGGGAGATCTCTACTGGTAGAAACATTGTCACACTTAAGCACCCCAACATAATCAATCGAGTCGCGTTTTCACCAGAGGGAACACGGCTTGCTACAAGCACGCGTAAAACCATTATTCTGTGGTGCACACAAACATGGCAATCCGTTGCTACCTTTGATACAGTCAAAATTGAATCCCTCGCATTTTCACCAGATGGTGCACGACTTGCCGTTGGAGGAACATGGCCAGAACAAAAGATTCAAATTTGGGATGTGAAAGTGGGGGAACTTGTCGTTGAATTTTCGGGACATAAAAGTGATGTAGAATCTCTGGCGTTTTCACCAGAGGGGCATCTGCTTGCAAGTGGTGGATTTGATGGTGTCATCTATTTGTCGGACATGACTCCTTATCGATAACACGTGCAGCATAGTTTCTGAAAGGCTTCTTTAATTTTATAGTGGACCCAGTAATGAATGAGACATTCTGTCGGGGTTACAAACCCCTCCTACAGTATGCGTTAAGGAGACCTGAAATGTTTCTTTAATTCTAAACTGTACTATAAACTGTACTATAACACGAACAACGAAAAAAATTGTGCTACCGGCTTTGAGGGTTCTCCTGAAGAAAAACATTTGACTTTTTTTCTAATATATGCTATACTTAATGAAGATACTGGCGTAGAATTCACACGTCAATCCAGAAAACTGCCGGTGTAGCTCAGTGGTTTAGAGCACACGACTCATAATCGTGCTGTCCGGAGTTCGACTCTCCGCACCGGCATTG